>JBJEQH010000211.1:0-6873 GCA_051881655.1 Candidatus Heritagella sp.
TCGAACCTGCGGCATCCTGCTCCCAAAGCAGGCGCGCTACCATCTGCGCTACACCTCGATAGTGAAAGGAAAAGAGAGAGCTTATTTATTATAGACTGCCCCCGGCGGAGAAGTCAAGTTTTTTCTATCCCGCAGCGGGGCGCGGCGGCTTTGGAAAGCATCCGGCTTTTCCGGTTCTCCTTTCCGCAGCCGGACACCACCCTTTTGCTATCCGAAAAGAAACGCCCGGACCCATTCGGTTCGGGCGTTTGCCTTTGTTTTTGGGGCTGTCCACAGGGGGCCGCTTTTCGGTGCCTATTCGATAAAGGCGTTCACCGTATACTTTCCGATGGCCCAGCAGTCGGTCCGGCCTGTCACCCCAACTGTGACCGCCAGCTCTACGGTACCGGTCAAACTGGTCTGTCCGGTCAAATCCGCCTGCACATACAGGTCATCGGCCGTCAGCGAGGCGATTGTCTCCTCGGGGCCCGCCAGGGTCACCCGCACGGCGCCGGTCAGCACCTCCACCTTCTGGTTTTCCCCGGCGTTAACGGCCGATACATTGGAGACCGTGAAGGTCTTCTGCGTGTATCCGTCCAGGTCCACCTCCACCTGGGCGGTCCAGACGTTGCTCACGTTTTTAAAGCCCGCCGGCAGGCTGACGCTGGCTTCGAATACCGGATTGTCAAAGTCAATTTTGGTCAGATCAATGGGATCCAGCGACATTTCTCTCATACCGGAGAGGGATTCCTCCGGCCCGGCCACCTCGATGCTGTCCGGGGACACCTTCAGGCGGTTCTTGCCAAACCCGGATGGAGTGCGCACCAACATGGGTGTGAGACTGAGATCCTTGCGCAGATAGATCGGAATGGTCACTTCCACGTTCTCCATACCCAGCTCCAGGTTTTCGTCCGTCACCGCAATGCCGTATTGATCATACGCCATCAGCTTGGCCGATACCGTCGCCGTTTCGGTCAGGGAATCGTGGATATCATACTCGGCCTGCACCGTACTGACCTTGTTCACCACACTGCGCGGTCCGCTGACCATCACATTCTCCGAGGAGAGGATCGGCGTATTCGCAAAATAGGTGGAACTGACGGAATACTTCACATTGCTGTCGATGGAAAAGCTCTTCTCCACATAGGCATCCACATCCACCGTAATCGTGGAGGGCTCCACCTTCACAATCTCGTAATCCGACAGTACTCCTCCCCCTTTTTTCACAGCCGTCAGGGTGATGGTATAGGTCGTCATCCCATCCGATGATTTCGCGGGGGCCACGGTCCCCACGACCTGAATATCCTCCGCCGTAATCCGGTTGATCACAATCCCGTTGCCGGAAATCGAGACATTGGCCGTCTCCTCCGACTGCGCAAACACACGCAACCCTTCCTCCTGGGCGGCTTCGCTCATTTCCAATGTAATGGGAATATCATAAACCACCCGCGGCCGGTTGCTGACATTTGAATAGGAAACAATAAACCAGATGAAGATTGCAATAATCAGAGAGAGGATCAGGACAAAATGATTGTTATAAAAAAGCTGATAAAAGTTCCGCTTTTTCCCCTTTTTTTCAATAACCGGCCTTTTTTGGGGGGTTGCATGGTTTTCTCCGGCCATGGCAGAGGGCTGCTGAAGCAAATGGCCCTGCTCCTCTTTTTTTTCCGGCCTTTTCTTCCAAATACCCATCAGTGATTCTCCTTTTTCCAGCGGGGAATACGAACGGTCTTTTTTTCTCCCGTATTCTTATCATCAATCAGCAGGGATTCCAGCTCGTTTGCCAATGTTTCACGGGTATAGTTACGGGTCAGCACACCATTCAGGGCAATACTGATCTGGCCCGTTTCCTCGGATACCACCACGACGACGGCATCGCTGTTCTCGCTCATGCCCAGAGCCGCCCGGTGCCGGGTTCCCAAATCCACGCTGATCGAATCATTGCTGGTCAGGGGCAGAATACAGCCCGCCGCATAAACCAGCCCGTCCCGGACAATCATGGCACCGTCATGCAGGGGCGCCTTATTAAAAAAGATATTGCCGATCACCGGTGCAGAAGGTTTCGCCTCTACAATCGTACCGGTATCAATAATCTCTCCCAGTTTTGTCTCCCGCTCGAATACAATCAGCGCCCCCATACGCAGGCGCTGCAGGTTCATACAGGCATCGGAAACCGCCTGAATAGCACGGCGCATCTGGGAATTTTCTTCCTCCCGGTCTTTCCCTACAAAGGGCAGATTTTTCCCACTGCGCCCCACATGCTCCAGCGCGCGGCGGATCTCCGGCTGAAAAATAACCAGAAAAGCCACCACGGTGAACTGGAAGAAATAATTGAGCAGCTCGTTGAGCATAATCAGATCCAGATACCGTGCGGTCAGATAGACCGCCAGCAGAATCAAAATTCCCTTTACCAGCTGCCCGGCGCGGGTCTCCCGTATTAACTTGATCGCGCCATAGATGATAAAGGTTACCACCAGAATATCCAGCGCGTCTTTCCATGTGAACTGGCGGATCAGTGCCAGAATCACCGTAAAAAATTCCTGTATCGCGTTCATACTGTCCCCTCATGCCCGCCCGATGCGGATGATCCTTTTCTCATTTTTTGAAGCCTATACTTCCACTTATATCTATTTTAACATATACCGTGCCAGATGCAACGGTTTCTTTTCAGTTTTTTGGACGAATTTTCCCGATGGCCCGGAGCAATGCCGCCAAATCCTCCCGGCGGGTAAAGGCCGATACGCTGATCCGCACGCACCCCTGCTCCAGGGTTCCCATTTTCTCATGGGCCCACGGCGCGCAGTGCAGCCCGGCCCGTACCAGAATCCCCTGTTCGGCCAGCCGGGCGCCCACCTGTTCCGAGGGCAGATCCTCCACATTAAACGAGACCACCGGCGCCGTCCAGCTTGTTTCGGGCCGCGGCGTATACAGCCGCACCCCTTCCATCCGGTGCAGTCCGTCCCAGGCCGCCTGGCACAGCCCCATCTCCCGGTCCAAAAGCCCCCGCTGCTGCCTGACCCAGCGCATCCCGGCCCGCAGCCCGGCAATCCCCGGCACATTCAGGGTTCCGCTCTCCAGCCGCTCGGGCATCAGCTCCGGCTGGGTCAGCCGGCGGGAATCCGTTCCGGTTCCCCCCTCCAAAATGGTCTGCAGCTTTTCCCCGTTGCGCGCAAGCAGTAAACCGGTGCCCATCGGGCCGTACAGCCCTTTGTGCCCTGCGGCGCATAGAAAATCACAGCCGGTCTCCTCCATGGACAGGGGCAGCACCCCCGCCGACTGCGCGGCATCAATGCAGAGGGGAATGCGGTATTCCCGGCACAGAATTCCGATCCGCTCCACCGGTACCCGGATCCCCCACACATTGGAGGCGTGTGTGACCACCACCAGCCGGGTTTTCTCGCTGAGCACCTCCCGCAGGTTCTGCAGGGTGCGCTCCCAGTCCCCGGGCACCACGCAAAAGCGCCGCACGGTGATCTCCCCCCGTTCCTGCAGGGTGCACAGAGGACGCGCGACCGCGTTGTGCTCCAGATCGGAGCAAACCGCCTCATCCCCGGGGCGCAGAATCCCTTTGATTACCATATTTAAAGCCATGGTGCAGTTTAGTGGGAAAACCACACACTCCGGCCCTGGTGCTCCGAAAAAAGAAGCCGCTTCTTTGCGGCAGTCATAAACCATCTCGGCTGCCCGCAGGCTGGGCCCCGACCCGCTTCGGCCCGGATTGGCCGAAAACGCCGTCAGTGCATGGGCCACCGCCTGCCGTACCGGCAGGGGCTTCGCCCCGGTGGTGGCCGCGTGATCCAGATAAATCACAGCCGTCCCTCCCGTTCCGCTCTTCCCTGCACGGGAATCCCGTGTTCGCGCAGCAGCTCCTGCGCTTTGTCTGTCTGTTTGGGCACATACAGCCCATATCCGCATCCGCCCTCGCCCGGGCGCTGCACCCGTTCGATATAGGCGCGAATTCCGTAACCGGCCAGCAGGTCCCGCCCTTTCATGGCATAGGTGACCGAGCCGACCTTGATCACCGGTCCTTCCATCCTTCTCTCCGCCTTTCATAAGGTCATCATGGTTCAAGCCATCCTATGCAAAGCGGGGAAGTTTTGTCCGCGTTTTTTGGGAAAAGCCGTCTTTCTCACCCACCGCTGCGCAGCAGCAGGCAAACGGCGTGCACCGCCATGCCCTGTTCCTGCCCGGTAAAGCCCAGCTTTTCCTCGGTGGTGGCCTTCACACTGACCTGTTCGGCGGAAATCCCGCAGGCGCGGGCCAGGTTTTCCCGCATGCGGTCGATATAGGGCCGCAGTTTGGGGCGCTGGGCCAGAATGGTGGCATCGAGGTTCCCGATCTCCCACCCCTTTTCGCTTACCATCGCGCTCACCTCACCCAGCAGCCGCAGGCTGTCGGCCCCTTCGTAGCGCGGGTCCGTATCCGGGAACCACTTTCCGATATCGCCCAGCGCCAGCGCCCCCAACAGAGCATCGCTGATGGCATGGGCCAGCACATCCGCATCCGAGTGCCCCAGCAGCCCCTTCTCAAAGGGGATCTCCACCCCGCCCAGAATCAGGCGGCGCCCCGCTTCCAAACGGTGTACATCGTATCCGTGACCAATGCGCATGTTCATTCTCTCTCATCCTTTCCGGCTGTCTTTCTCTGAGTATAACAAATTGGCCGTTCCCTTGACAAGTGCCGCCGTCTTCCATAATTTTATCAAAGCGCCCTTTTTCTGCGAAAAGCGGATATCGGCAAAAAACGGCGGGATTCCCACACGGAATCCCGCCGTTTTTCATGATTCTCTATGGATTTTACACCAGCGAATACCCCAGCTTCAGCGCTTTGGCGTTTCCCTCGGCCAGATGGGCCTTCCGGGCCGGGATGCACTTTTTCAGCCCCTCTTCCAGGTGCTCCAGCGAGCAGAACTGCCGCACTTTGTACAGGGCGCCCAGCAGAATCATATTGGCAAGGCCCCGCAGGCCCTGCTGATCGGCCAGCTCGGAGGCCGGCACGCGGTATACCGTCACATCCGTGCGGGTCACCGGTGCGTCCACCATGGTGCTGTCCAGGATAATCACGCCCCCGGGCACCACGCTGTTTTCAAATTTTTCCAGCGACGGCCGGTTCATGACCACCAGGGCATCCGGATGCACCACCAGCGGAGAGCCAATGGCCTCTTCCGACAGGCACACGCTGCAGTTGGCGGTGCCGCCGCGCATCTCCGGTCCATAAGAGGGCAGCCAGCTCAGCTGCCGGCCCTCCAGCAGCCCGCAGTAGGCCATCACTTTTCCCGCGAACAGAATCCCCTGCCCGCCAAATCCTGCAAAAATTGTCTGCAGCTCTTTAATCATACCTGCGCCTCCGTCACGTCTTTGTACACACCCAGCGGATAATAGGGGATCATTTTCTCCCGCAGCCCTTCCAGCGCCTCCTGCGGCGTCATGCCCCAGTTGGTCGGGCAGGTGGACAGCACCTCCACAATGGAGTATCCGCGGCCGGCAATCTGATTTTCAAAGGCTTTCCGGATGGCTTTTTTCGCGATGCGCACATTCTTCACACAGTCCACCGTAACGCGCTGCGCCAGCGCCACGCCGTCCAGCGTGGCCAGCATTTCACACACGCGCACCGGGTATCCGGCGGTTTTCACATCCCGCCCGTAGGGGGTGGTCTGGGTAACCTGGCCCGGCAGCGAGGTGGGGGCCATCTGGCCGCCCGTCATCCCGTAAATGGCATTGTTGATAAAGATCACGGTGATATTCTCGCCGCGGGTGGCCGCGTGCACCGTTTCACCCGTGCCGATCGCCGCCAGGTCGCCGTCCCCCTGATAGGTGAACACCACCCGGTCGGGCAGGGCCCGGCGGATGCCGGTGGCCACGGCCGGGGCCCGGCCATGGGGCGCCTGCACCATATCGCAGCCGAAATAGTCGTAATTCATCACCGAGCAGCCCACCGATGCAACGCCGATGGTCTTCCCCTCGATTCCCAGCTCATCCAGCACTTCGGCCACCAGCCGGTGAACGATTCCATGGGTACAGCCGGGGCAGTAGTGCATGGGAACCGGCAGCAGGGCATGGGGTCTTTGAAATACCGTCTCCATCACGCTTCTCCTCCCATCATGGCATGGATTTTGCCGAGCACCTCATCCGGGGTGGGGATCATTCCGCCCGTGCGGCTGCACAGCGCAACCGGTTTCCGGCAGTCAACGGCCAGCCGGACATCGTCGATCATCTGCCCCATGCTCATCTCCACGGACAGATACGCTTTCGCGGTTTTCAGCGTCTCCTTCAGCGCCTTTTCCGGGAACGGCCACAGGGTAATGGGGCGAACCAGCCCCACCTTCAGCCCCTCTTCCCGGGCCTGCATCACGGCGCTGCGGGCAATACGGGCCGAAGCGCCATACGCCACAACCACCAGCTCGGCATCCTCTGTGCGGTACATCTCCGCACGCTGTTCGGTTTCCTGTACCTTCCGGTACCGCTGATACCGCTCCACCACCAGATCCTCCAGGGTCTGGGGCGACAGATACAGGGAGTTGATCACATTGTGGGGGCGCCGGTTTTCGTGCCCGTTGGCCGCCCAGGGCTTTTCCACCCGGCGGGGCTCGGGGACATTCTCAAACGAGACCGGCTCCATCATCTGGCCCAGCATTCCGTCGGCCAGCAGCATGGCCGGCATACGGTAGGTCTCCGCCAAGTCGAACGCCAGAGAGACCAGATCTACCATTTCCTGCACGGTGCTGGGGGCCAGCACCAGAACATGATAGTCGCCGTGGCCGCCGCCGCGGGTTGCCTGCCAGTAATCCGCTTGGGAGGGCTGAATCCCGCCGAGACCCGGGCCGCCGCGCTGCACATTGATAATCAGACCGGGCAGATCGCTGCCCGCCATATACGAGATCCCCTCTCCCTTCAG
>JBJEQH010000212.1:0-6850 GCA_051881655.1 Candidatus Heritagella sp.
CTGCGCGCAGCCGTTGAGCAGAGCCATGCCAAAGGGAAAAAGGTGTATGTTACCTGCAATGTGGTTCCCCATGGGTACGAACTGGAGGAAATCGCCGCTTTTCTGAAAGCGTGCGAAGAGATCGGGGTGGATGCCTTCATCATCTCCGATCTGGGGGTGATGATGCTGGCGCGCCGCCACGCGCCCCGCACCCCGGTGCACATTTCCACCCAGGCCGGTGTGATGAATGAAGAGACCGCCCGCTTCCTCTATGAACAGGGGGCTTCGCGGGTGGTGCTGGCCCGGGAGCTGTCCCTGGAGGAGATTGCGGCGATCCGCGCCAAAACCCCGCGGCAGCTGGAACTGGAGGTGTTTGTCCACGGATCCATGTGCGTGTCTTTTTCCGGGCGCTGTCTTCTGTCCAATTACTTTACCGGGCGGGACGGCAACCACGGGGACTGTGCGCAGCCCTGCCGCTGGAAATACAGCCTGGTGGAGGAAAAACGGCCCGGCCAGTACTTTCCCATTGAGGAGGACGGCCGCGGCAGCTATATCCTCAATTCCCGGGATATGTGCATGATCGACCGGATTCCTCAGTTGATCGAAGCCGGGGCCTCCAGTCTGAAAATTGAGGGCCGGGCCAAATCCGCCTACTATGTGGCCTGTGTGACCCAGGCCTACCGGCAGGCGGTGGATTATGAACAGCAGTATCCCGGCGCGCCGCTGCCGGAGTGGATTTTGCAGGAGACCGAAAAGGTCAGCCACCGCCCCTACACCCATGGCTTTTTGGACGGAACCGCACCGGGACAGGATACGGTGCGCGGCGGTTACGAGCGCGGCTATGAGGTGGCCGCCGTCTGCGAAGGAGAGGAAAACGGCCTGCTGCGGGTCTCCCAGCGCAACCGCTTCTTTTTGGGAGAGACCTTCGATGTGCTGGCCCCGGGGGAAAAGCCCTTCCGGATTACGCCGACCCGAATGCTGAATGCGGATGGGGAACCGATTCAGTCGGCGCCCCATGCGGTGATGACCGTGTACATGGATACCCCCCGCCCAATCCCCAGGGGCGCGTATCTGCGCCGGATCCGCACCGAATAACCGAATAAAACACCCGGAACCAACGCAAGATGGTTTTGGGTGTTTTTTTGCGCCAAAGTTTGGGGGCGTCCGGGGGGATTTTCTTCCGCCGCTCTGCCCTCTGCAAAAAATGGGTATAGATCTGCGGAAAGAGAAAGGGGAATGCTTGTGGTTCATACGAAGAGAATAGCGGCTTTTTTTGCCGTGATGATGATTGGATTTACCCTGTGCGCCTGGGGTGTGGAGAACGCCCAGAAAACCGGGCAGGCCCGTCAGGCGGTCACACAGCAGAGCACATGGACGCTGACGGCGGATACGCAGCGCGGAACGATTTACGACCGCCATGGAACGGCCCTGACGGGGAGTGAGCCGTATACCCTGACAGCCATCGCCCCGGGAGAAGCGGCGGCCCGGTCACTGGCCGCCCTGCCGGACAGCGGGGAAAAGCAGGCGGTGATGAGCCTGTTTGCCGGGGGAAAGCCGTTTCTCTATGCGTTTTCCGGTGCGCTGCCTGAGGAAAACGAGGGGGTCCTCCACATACAGGGGACCCGGCGCACCGGGCCCGATACCCTGGCCGCGCACACGCTGGGATTGGTGGATGATACAGGGCATGGAGTTTCCGGCATTGAGAAGGCGTGCGACGATTGGCTGAGTGAAAATACGGGGGAGTGGGAGATCCGTTACACCGTGGGGGCCTCGGGCCGGGTGCTGCAGGGAATTTTGCCGCAGATTACTGATACAAGGGAGCAGGCCCGGGCCGGCGTGTGGCTTACGCTGGATGCGGACCTGCAGAGGCTGTGCGAAGAAGCGGCCTCCACCCTGAAAAGCGGGGCCGTTGTCCTGCTGGACGTGGAAACCGGTGAGATTCTGGCGCTGTGCAGCAGCCCGAAGATGGGCACCGGTACGGAAGAGGAGGCTTCGTATCTCAATAAAGCCATTTCCGCCTACAGTGTGGGTTCGGTTTTCAAAATGGTTTCCGCGGCGGCCGCGCTGGAAAACGGGGTGGATCCCACGTTGGTGTATGAGTGCCGGGGGGCCATCGAGGTGGACGGCGTCCTGTTTCACTGCTTTGACGGGACGGCCCATGGGGATGTGACCATGGAGCAGGCCTTTGCGGTGTCCTGCAACGGCTATTTTGTGAAAGCCATGGAGGAGGTTCCGGTCACCCGTTTCCGGCTGCTGGCGGAAGTGATGGGACTGGGAAGGGCGATGGAGCTGGCGGATGGCTACTGGACGGCATCCGGGCAGCTGCCCCGGGAGGAGACGCTGCTCCAGCCGGCCAATCTTGCCAATTTCTCCTTTGGGCAGGGGGAGCTGACCGCCACGCCCCTGCAGATTGCCGCCGTCACGGCCGCGGTGGCGGGCGGAGGGATTTACTGCACCCCGGTTTTACTGTACGGATATTGTGATGCGGAAAAGGAGGTCTTCCAGCGGCAGGCACTCTCCGAGCCGGAGCAGGTGCTGTCGGAGGAGACCGCCGGGCAGATCGCCGCCATGATGAAAAAGGCCGTGGAGAGCGGAACGGCGAAAAACGGGGCCCCGCAGAGGACGACGGCCGCCGCCAAAACGGGAACCGCCCAGACCGGACGGTACCGGGAGGGAGAGGAAGAGGTGGTCTGCTGGTACACGGGCTTCTTCCCTGCGGAGAACCCGCGCTTTGCCCTGACCGTCATGCAGGACGGCGTGACGGAGAACCAGGGCGCCTGCGCGCAGGTCTTTGCGGAAATTGCGGACGGTACGCTTTCTCTTTTGTCGGATCGTGCAGGGAATTGACATTTTTTTCATCGGCGTTTATAATGAGAATGAAAAAGAATGATGCTTTGGGAAGAGAGCGTTTTTTCCCGCCGCAGAGAGGATGGCCCGAAAAATTTTCGGAAAAATTTTGAAAGTTTTTCGGCTGGAAGGCTGTCCGGACCGGGAAAAAGCAGCGGCCGCTTTCCTTCCGCCTGGCTGACAGGCGGGGCACTGCCGGGGAAAACGGCGGCGGCTTACCCTCGTTACGGGTCTGAATGAAGCGGTACGCCGTTTTGGCGTGCAATTTGGGTGGTACCACGGGCTTTTTCCCGTCCCATAGCCGGACAGGGGGAGAGCTCTATTTTTTGCGTCCCCTATACTCATTGTCCGATCAATTCTATCTACAGAACAGGAGCGAACCATCATGCAGTGGACAGGACTCAATGAACTGCGCGAAAAGTATCTGGCTTTTTTTGAGGAAAAGGGGCATCTGCGCCTCCCCAGCTTTTCGCTGATTCCCAAAAACGACAACAGCCTTCTTCTGATTAACTCGGGAATGGCCCCGATGAAGAAGTATTTTACCGGTGAGATCACGCCCCCGCGCAAGCGTGTGACCACCTGCCAGAAGTGCATCCGCACCGGCGATATTGAAAACGTCGGCGTCACGGACCGCCACGGCACATTCTTCGAGATGCTGGGCAATTTCTCGTTCGGCGATTATTTCAAGAAAGAAGCCATCCCGTGGGCCTGGGAATTCTGCACGAAGGTGCTGGAAATGCCGGAGGATAAGCTGTGGGTGACCATTTACCTCGATGACAACGAGGCGTTCGACATCTGGACCAAAGAGGTGGGCGTCGATCCCTCTCATATTGTGCGCCTGGGGAAAGAGGACAATTTCTGGGAGCATGGCTCCGGTCCCTGCGGCCCCTGCAGCGAGATTTATTTTGACCGCGGCGAAAAATACGGCTGCGGAAAGCCCACCTGCGGCCCCGGCTGTGACTGTGACCGGTATGTGGAATTCTGGAACGTCGTATTCAGCCAGTTCGACAGCGACGGCAAGGGGAACTATCCCCCCATGGAGCATCCGAATATTGATACCGGCATGGGGCTGGAGCGCCTGGCCTGCATTATGCAGGGGGTGGACAACCTGTTCCTGGTGGATACCGTGCAGAACATCATGAAGAAGATCTGCGAAATCGCCGGGGTTTCGTATGGCGATGATAAGAAAAAGGATATCTCGCTGCGCGTGATCACCGACCATGTGCGCTCGTGTACCTTCATGATCGGGGACGGGGTTATGCCCTCCAACGAGGGGCGCGGCTATGTACTGCGCCGTCTGCTGCGGCGTGCCTCCCGTCACGGGCGGCTGCTGGGCGTGAACCACTGCTTCCTGTCGGAAGTGGCCGAGGTGGTCATCGCCATGAACGAGAATTCCTATCCGGAGCTGCGGGAAAAGCAGGATATGATCCTCAAGCTGATCCGCATCGAGGAGGAGAATTTTGCCCGTACCATTGATTCCGGCCTGCAGATGCTCAATGATCTGATTGAAAAGGAAGAAAGCGGTACTCTCAGCGGCGAATCGGCCTTTAAGCTCAATGATACCTACGGCTTCCCACTGGATCTGACCCGTGAAATCCTGGCCGAACACGGCATGGACGTGGACGAGGAGAAATTCCGCTCGCTGATGCTGCAGCAGCGCGAGCGCGCCCGCAATGCCCGCAAGAATGCCGGAAAAGACGCCTGGGAGGGCGAAGACAGTGTGATTGAGGATCTGCCGGAGACCGAGTTCCTGGGATACGAGCAGATGGCATGTGAAGCGCAGATCCTGGCGATTGTCCGGGATGGCGAGCGGGTGGAGAGCGCCCAGCAGGGAGAGGAAGTCACCCTGGTTTTCGACAAAACCACCCTGTATGCGGAGAGCGGCGGTCAGGTGGGCGACCACGGTACGCTGGAAATGGGAGATGCGGCCGCCGATATTTTCGATACGCAGAAAAATCACGCCAAGGTTTTCATGCACATGGCCACCGTTACGGCCGGTACCCTGAATGTGGGCAATAAGGTGAAGCTGATGGTGGATGTGGTCCGCCGCAACTTTACCATGCGCAATCACACGGCGGCCCACCTGCTGCAGGCGGCCCTGCGGAAGGTGCTGGGCACCCATGTGGAGCAGGCCGGCCAGCTGGTCACACCGGATCATGTGCGCTTTGACTTCACGCATTTTTCCGCCCTGACACGGGAAGAGCTGAGCAAGGTCGAGGGCCTGGTCAACCACGAGATCCTGGCCGCCGTGCCCGTTACCATGAAGGAAATGCCCATTGAGGAGGCCCGCAAGCTGGGGGCCATGGCTCTGTTCGGAGAGAAATATGGCGATGTGGTCCGTGTGGTCAGCGTGGAGGACGGGTTCTCCCGCGAGTTCTGCGGCGGTACGCATATGGATAACACCGCGCGCCTGGGCCTGTTCAAGATCACTGCGGAGACCTCGGTGGCGGCCGGTGTGCGCCGGATTGAGGGCGTAACCGGTGCCGGGGTGCTGCAGATGCTGGGAAAGGCCATGAATACCATCGAGCAGACGGCCAGTGTACTGAAAGTGAACAACAGCCACGAGCTGGTCGCCCGTGCCGGTCAACTGGTCGTGGAGGAAAAAGAGAAGGACCGCCGCATTGAGGAGCTGGAAGGAAAACTGGCCTCGATGCGTGTGGACGGTCTCTTTGAAGGGGCCAAGAGAATCGGCGGCGCGTTGGTGATTTCGGCCATGTTCTCCGGAACGGACAGCGGTGCGCTGCGCACGCTGGGCGACCGCGTGCGGGAGAAGGCCCCCAATGTGCTGGCCGTGTTTATCGGCACGAAGGACGGCAAAGCCAGCATTGCGGTGGCGGCCGGAAAAGAGGCCGTGAAGAACGGCCTGCATGCCGGAAAAATTGCAAAGGCTGTGGCCCAGATTGCCGGAGGAAACGGCGGCGGCAAGCCCGATTTCGCCATGGCGGGTGCCCGGGATATGACCAAGCTCGACGAGGCGCTGGCGGCAGTGGAGGAAATCGTTGCCGGTATGGTAAAGGAATAAAAAGAATCGTTCAGATTGAACCCGTAAATTAAGAAAGGAGGATAGAAATGAGCGACTGCATTTTCTGCAAAATTACGAACGGGGAGATCCCCAGCCGGAAGGCATACGAGGATGACCGGATTCTGGCTTTTTACGATCTGGATCCCCAGGCGCCGGTTCACATTCTGCTGATCCCCAAAACCCATATTGCCGGGGCGGATGAGCTCACCGAGGAGAACAGCGGCGTGATCGCTCACATTTTCTGTGTGGCTTCCCGCCTGGCCAGGGAGCTGGGGCTGGAAAACGGCTACCGCATTGTGAATAACTGCGGGGCAGACGGCGGCCAGTCGGTGCGCCACCTGCATTTTCATCTGTTGGGCGGACGTTCCATGGCGTGGCCTCCCGGCTGATGAAGGGGAGAAGAGAAACAACAGGGCGTGGGCGGGAAAACCGCCCCGGCCCCTTTCTTTGGAAAGGAACAGGTACATAAGATGGAGCAAAAATACTACCATATGACAATCGCAGGGTGTGAGCGGGATCTGCCGATCTGCCCGATCAGCGACACGTTGGACATTGCGGGATTTGTGATGTTCGGCGATGTGGAGATTACGGTGAAAGCCGCCCAGGCGCTGCTGGAAAAGTGCCCCGAGCACGATGTGGTCATCACCGCCGAGAGCAAGGGGATCCCGCTGGCCCATGAGATGGCCAAGCAGGGCTGCGGCCACTATGTGGTGGCCCGAAAGGGGATCAAGGCGTACATGGTGGACCCCCAGTATGTGGAAGTGAAGTCCATTACCACCGATCATGTACAAAAGCTGTATCTGGCACAGGCCGATTATGAGCAGCTGAACGGCAAGCGTGTTCTGATTGTGGACGATGTCATCAGTACCGGAGAATCCCTGGCCGCACTGGAAACTCTGGTGGAGAAATTTGGCGGAAATATCGTGGGCCGCGCCGCTGTTCTGGCAGAGGGAGACGCCCAGGACCGCACGGACATTATTTACCTGGAACCCCTGCCCCTTT
>JBJEQH010000213.1:0-1528 GCA_051881655.1 Candidatus Heritagella sp.
CCAGAGCTTCTTTGAAGTGCGCAGCGAGAATTATTAAAGAACCCCCCCAAAACCGAATAACGGACACGATACATGCAAAGAACCTGCAGATACGATACGGCGGCGGGGGCTTTGCGGTCATGATCGGGGACGGCCGCTGTACTCGTACCCGGCGGCCGATATCCTCACCTTTGTCACCGCCTGTCATCGCCGTCTTTATCATTTGCCGGATCGATAAGCAACTGAGCGGGCCGTCAGCTCCCGCTTTATTAAAGGGGGAATCGTAATATGAGCAACCGGATTATCACCATCAGCCGCCAATTTGGCAGCGGCGGAAGAACCATCGGCAAGCAGCTTTCGGCAAAACTGGGAATCCCCTGCTATGATTCCCAGCTGCTGGAGAAAATCGCCGATCAGAGCGGATTTGCCAAAGAGTACATCGCCGAGCGCGGCGAATACGCGGCCGGCGGTACCTGGTTTTCCCAGGCGTTCTCCGGCCGGGACTACCAGGGGCACTCCTATCAGGATGATTTGTGGGTGCTCCAGCAGAAAATCATCACGGAGTTGGCGGAAAAGGAGCCCTGTGTGATCGTGGGGCGGTGCGCCGACTATATTCTGCGGGGGAAGGCCGACTGCCTGCGGGTGTTCATCTATTCGGATATGGAAAGCCGCGCCAGACGGATTGTGGAGCAGTACGGGGAACGCAGCGATTCCCCCGAAAAGCGGCTGCGGGATAAGGATAAGCGCCGGGCCGCTTATTACCAGTTTTATACGGACGGGAAGTGGGGCGATATGCAGAACTACGACCTCGCGCTGAACAGCGGTGCGCTGGGAATCGAAAGCTGCGTGGAGATCCTCGCAAACCTGTACCGAAAAGAAAAGGAGGAATAATCATGGAGAACAACTGTCCCTGCTGCGGACGTCACTGCCCCCGGGAGGACCTGCATTGTCCCCGGGGAGGAGAATATTTTGGCATGAAAACCGGAGTCCCCGGCGGTGCCGGTGATATTCCCCAGGAAAAGGCCATTTTGCTGCTGAGAAAATGCGGCCATTTTCTCCACCACAGTGCCGGGCAGGGGGGTGCGGCCCCGCTGCTGGACGCGCTCACCGGAGAAGAGAAAAAGACACTGGAGACACTCCTGGAAAAATGTCTGAAGAGCTGGCAGGGCGAATAAAACAAGAGAAAAAAGGGCCGGGGCGTTCCGCTGCAGAAACAGCAGGGCGCCCCGGCCTTTTCAGCGGGTGTTCCCGGAGAGAATCCGGCTCAGTGCCGGGGGAAATTGTGATTGTCGGGAAATTCCCCGGGGGCCACTGGGGGGCCCAAAACGGCCAAACGGTGCGGGGCGGCGGCAGACCGGAATTTATCTCTCCATAACGAAGCGGGCTACCGTAACATGGCCGTCCTTTTCCGTCTCTGTGATATGAAATCCACATTTTTCCGTGTAAAACTTTACATTCCCGCTCTTGTCCGCCGGTGTGACCAATGTGAGTTTCTTCCAATCCGCGTAAAAGGACTTTATAAAGTTCATGGCCTGTGTGCCGATTCCTT
>JBJEQH010000214.1:0-27977 GCA_051881655.1 Candidatus Heritagella sp.
TATGACTAAGGGTATGGCAGCTAATAATGAGGCAAAAGCACGTCGGGTTCTTCCGACTTTTCAAATTGCTCATCGTTGCAGTCACGGATAATACGGAGGATTGCTTTATTCAAGGTTGCTTGGTGCTGTGCCTGTCCAAAACGATTGATAAAGATAAAATCTGTGTATCCGTCTATCGTAACTTCGCAATGAATATCCAAGTCTTTCTGTTTCTGCTTTTCAAGCTCAAATGCTTAAATTTTAGGCAGATGTAAACCATCTGTCTTGTTGTGCTGTAAAGAAATCACTTATCTAAATGACATTGGGAGACACCACGGGGTGTCTCCCTTTTTTCGGTTTCTTTTTATGACTGGGGGGTCAGCACCAGAGCGAAGCCACCGTTGACATTCAGCGGCACAAACAGCCGGTCTCCCTTTTTCACCTTGAACGTCTCGATCTTCACGCGGTGCATATCATGCTGATGCGCACAGTCCCGGGCACGGGTGTGATTCATCAGCTGATCGATCAGCTTTTCATCCGCCGGGGGCAGAGCACCCTGGGCCGCATCAAAGGGACGCAGGTCCCCCAGATCATCGGCGTACAGCTCGGCTTGGTATTCCATCCCCTCTTCCAACCAATCCAGGGTCAGGTCCACATTCCGGGGACGGCGGGCACAGATAGCTCCCACAAACCATTCTTTTCCGCTGCGGCGGGCCATCGTCACATAACTGCCGGGCGCCCCCTCCAACAGACGGGTTTCGTCCCACGCGGTTTTTACCTTCTCGAGGAACGGACGGCAGGGGTTTTTCATCACATTCTCCGCGCTCTCGCCGATATGCAGAACATAGCTGGTGAAAATCACCGTCAGCGCCGTCTGGTGCGGATCGGTGGTACCGGTCAGATAGCTGTCGTACACCACGGGGGTAAAGTCCATGGGTCCCATCACATTGCGGGTAAAGGGCAGGGTGCAATGGTGGGCCGCATCGGGTCCGCCGGGCAGGAAATTGCTGAAGTTCTGCAGGTATTCGCCGCCCATCACCGCTTCACAGCTCATCACATGGGGCCAGCAGCGGCTGAATCCGGATGGCTTCATGCAGCCGTGGAAATTGAGCATCAACCGATACTTGGCAGCCAGCTCAGCCAGCATGTCATATTGCTTTACACGCTCGGGAGCATCGGATTCAAAGAAATCAATTTTCAGCCCCACCACGCCCCAGGAGGACCACAGCTTCATCTTCTCCTCGGCCTCTTTGGGATCGCGCATATCCGCACTGTGCTCCCAGATCCAGATTTTCACGCCCTTTGTGTCGGCATACCGGACCAGCTCGGGGATATCCACATTCCCGGGCCACCCGCCGTCATCCACCGAATACTCAAAGCCCATCGCCGCGGCGTAATCCACATACTCGCGCTGGCGCTTGGGATCGGTCGGGGACAAATTCTCCGTCATCCAGCTCCAGGCACAGCGGCCGGGGCGGATAAACGAGGGATCTTCCACAATGGACGGGGGATTCAGATTCTCCAGGGTGTTGCTCTCCACAATATCCGAAAGGGTACCGGTCAGCACCACCCGCCAGGGAGTTTTCAGCGGCAGCGTACCGGGAATATCCCAAAGCTGATCGGGGCATTTTTTCACCATCAGCATGCGGGGCTGCTCTTTGGAGGACAGCAGGTTCGACCCTCCGTAATCGCCGAATACCGCCGCTTCGGCATACAGGGCCCACGCACCGCCGCCCAGATCACAGAGCATGGGGAACGCGTAGTTGTTCTGATACAGATCCTCAAACGGGATGGGGTGATAGTGGTCCTCGTACGACATCACAAGCTTCATGCCGGAAATGCTGTGAGCCTCCTCCGGTACGCAGAAGCCGCATGTCTCTTCGATGACAGAGACCGGTCCCTTTCCCAAAAGCTGCATCCGGAATGCCGCCCCGTCATCATAGGCACGACCCTGCACCAGCAGCTGATGCCCGTCTTTTTCCAGCAGCAGGTCCACCGTATGGCAGTCATCCAGGCAGACCTCTTTTTTAAAGGCCGGAATGGTGTAACGGTCGTGGATTTCTCCGTATGTTGTTTTGACCAGCGTCAGCCCCCCGGTAAAATCCACCTCACGGGTGCGGATGCCGATGGGCGCCGTGGCCGCCGCGCGGCGGAACCCCGTGTCCACCTGGTACAAAAGCCTTCCCTCCTGCAGCAAAAACCGCAGGGTTGTGGTTCCCTTGGGGGAACGCAGAACAGTAACCGACATGGTTTTTCAAACTCCTCTCTCCGTATATGGCCCGGAAAACAAATTTACGGGCACAGGAAAGGCCCGAAAACCTTCGGGCCTTTCATTACCTTGGATTATTCCACATCTTCCTCGATTTTTTCCAGGGGCTTTTCCAGCAGTTCCGGATGACCCAGGTACCGGCGCAGCATCTTGAAGGCCCGGGCAAAATACATCCCGTCGCAGAATCGCTCGTCGGTAACCACTCCCAGACCCACCTGTTTCTTCGAGACAATCTCGTCCTTGCTGTTGACAATGGGCTTGTCCCTCTCTTTGCCCATGGCAATGAACAGGCCCGTGGTGCCGAATTCATAAACGTGGTGGTAAATCTGGTTGATCCCCAGGCTTTTCATATTGGTGATAAAGCACGAGGTGTGGAAGGGGCTGGCCTCGATCACCGCCTTGGGCAACATATTGTGCCGGTCCATCCATATCAGGGAATTGACCGCTGTGCGGATAATCGGCGAGGGCAGATTCATGATCTTGGCGGCGAGCTGGTCGGTGGAATTGGACTCGGTCTTCTTCTTGGTCTCAGCCAGAATGGCCTGCTCCACAAGGGCCGCCACCTCTGCGAGAGTTTCGGTCCCCTGGAACGTCAGCTTAATGGTGGTGCCGGCACTGTTATCGCGCATGGTCTGATGTACCACAAAGCAAATGCGGATGTGGTTGCGGGCGTATACCCGCCCCCGCACCACAAAACGGTTCAGCTGCGGCTTCTGGGCCATGATCCGCACCACACTGGCCACCAGAATCTGCAGATATGTATACGTCTCTCCCTCTTCCTTTTTCTGCTGTATGTATGTATCCATCCCCTCACACAGGATGTTCTCGGTAAAATAATTCATGGAATCCGTACGGGTCCGCATAATGTACGGCACGATTTTCTGAAAGGGATCGATGTTATGGACGACCCGTCCATCTGAACGTTTGCTGAACAAAATATTTCCTCCCTTGCACAAATTTCTTTTGCAATATACCCACCGTTATTTTACTACAGAAACAGGAGCATGCGCAAGTATTTTGTGGCCGGGAACGGAATTCTCCGCCCCGGCCCCTCCTTTTTTCTTTACCGGTCCCGGTGAATCTGAATCAGGCACATCACCAGGATCCCGATGCCGCATCCCACCCACAATCCGGCCAGAAAGCCGGCCAAAAACATCATATGGCGCGCCCCCTTTGTTCCATTGTATTCCCGCCCGCCGCTTTTTACCCAGAGTTTTTTCCGAAGCAGGGTGGGAGTTTCGGCTTTTGCTGGCTTTTCCCGAAAAAGATGCTATACTATGTCTATCGAAGGATCCATAAGGGGGTTTCCATGATGGCCAGTCATCCTTTTGACAGTTTATACGATGATTTTTTCGGCTCTTCCCGGGCAAAACCGGCCGAGACCAGTCAGGCGGACCGCCTGCAAAAGCAGCTGGACGAGCTCTCGGCCCTGAATCAGGAGCTGCAGCAGCAGCTGACCCGGGATGGCTTTTCCGATCTCCTCCCCCAAAAAGAGGAGTCAAGGAAAGGCACTCCGGCCGGGGCTTCCGGTGCGGCGGGCTTTGACGGGCTGCTGGAAGAGCTGGAGCAGACGGTGTGGGGGCAGACGGAATTTCTGCGCAGTCTGATCCGCGGCTTTCGCCGCCCGTTCCTGCTCGATCCCCCGTCCGACGGCCCGAAGAATACCCTGCTGCTGTGCGGCGGGCGAAACACCGGCCGCCGTTTTGCCCTGACGCAGCTGTGTACCCGGCTGCAGCAGCGCGGTCTTTTGAAAAATGACCGGATTGATGCCCTTGATCTGTCGCTGTACCGCACCCCGGCGGAGGAAACCCTGTTTTATCAGGATTTGTATGCCGTTCTGCAGGGGGATGCCCCGGTGCTGATCTGGGAGAACTACCAGGCCTGCGCCCCCCGTTTTTTAGAGGTCATCCGCGATCTGGTGCTGACCGGCCGCAGCCGCCTGCCGGGCCGGTATGTGGAGCAGAAGGGGGTACTGGTCTCGGCCGGTACGGCGCTGTCCCGCTCGCCGGTATCGCAGATCACCGCCGGGGACCGGTATTTTGTCTTCTTCAGTGAGAAGGGGCCGCAGGAGCTGGCCGACCGGTTCGGTGCGCCCTTTCTGCAGAGGGTACCGGATATCTGCTGCACCGTGCCCCTTTCGCCGCAGGCCCGGCAGAAAATCGCCAACCGGGAGATGGTCGCCCTGGCCCGCCAGTGCCGCGAGAAGCTGCGCCTGACCCTGCAGCGGGACGAAACCCTGACCCAGGATTGCCTTTCTCACTACCGGGAGAGCAGCGGCGCCGGGGAGCTGCTGCAATACCGGGAGACCCTGTACCGGGCGCTGAGTCAGCTGATTCTCACCCGGGAAATAAAGCCCGATACCCCCCTTCTCCTCACCGTGGAAAACGGAACTCTTCAGGCCACCCTGCCGGGGGAGGAGCCCTTCCCGCTGCTGTCCCTTCTCCCCGGTGCCTATCAGGGAGACCTGCAGAAAATCGAGGAAGAGTTGCGGGACATTGTGGGACTGGAGCCGGTAAAAAAGACGATCTTCTCCTTAAAAGAGCTGTTTGCCGTTCAGCAGCGCCGCCGTCAGGAGGGACTGAAAACGGAGAGCCCCTCGATGCACATGATCTTCACCGGCAACCCCGGCACCGGCAAGACCACCATCGCCCGGCTGACCGGGCGCTATCTCAAGGCCATCGGCGCCCTGTCCGGCGGCCAGCTGATCGAGGTCAGCCGGGCTGACCTGGTGGGCCGCTATGTGGGCCACACCGCGCCGCTGGTCAATTCGGTACTGCGCTCGGCGCTGGGCGGCGTCCTGTTTATTGATGAGGCCTATTCCCTGTGCCGCGGCGAGGACGATTCTTTCGGGCTGGAAGCGGTAGACACCCTCGTTAAGGGCATGGAGGACCACCGCAATGAGCTGGTGGTAATTCTGGCCGGGTATCTGGATGAGATGGAAGCCTTCCTCTCCTCCAATTCGGGGCTGGCCTCGCGCTTCCCCCATCAGATTGATTTCCCCGATTACACCGGGGAGGAGCTGCTGCGCATCGCCGAAATCCAGGTAAAGAGCAAGGGGTACCGCATGGCGCCGGACTGCGGAGAAAAGCTGCTGCCCTTTTTCACCCGGGCCCAGGAGGAGAACGCCCGGGAAAACGGAAACGGACGGCTGGCCCGCAACGTGGTGGAGGCCGCCATTGTCCGCCAGGCGGGCCGTCTGATGGACGACCCCGAAGCGGACTTGTCCCTGCTGCTGCCGGAGGACTTTGATCTGGTGCAGGAGGAAATTTCCGAATAATGAAAGAAAAAGGGCGTCACTTCGCTTTTTAACGGGATGCGCGGGCTGCAGCAGAAACAAGTATAGTTGCCAATCGGCGTTCCGGCAGCTTCAAAGGTGGAGGCTTGGTGGCTGTAAATGCACGCCGTTTTGAGAATGGAGAAGAAATTTTCTGCCATAGCGTTACTATAACAGTTTTCCCATCTTGATAGGGACGGAAGTATCCCCTATCCTTTAGTCAGGGCAACGTATGCCTGTGAGGTGTACGGATCCCCTTGGCCGCTGCGGAACTCCGCAGCGGCTTTTTTCTCCTTCTGCAAGGCAAACCGGATGGTGTCCGGTACGAACTTGACCGTTTATGTTGTTCTTGCGGCTGTTATTGCCCCCTATCCCCGAAAGCAATGGTTGGACTGGTTCGTATTTTTATCTCAACATAATCGTACCCCCTCATGCAGGACTTTTCTTTTCCTACATGAGGGGGCTCTTTGTCTATTGTCCGTTTTTACTGGACCTGTTCAGTTCACAATGGAACAGGGGGCCTTTTTATATCCTCTTTTTCAGGGGCACTCCATCTGCGCGATATCGGCCAGCAGTGCCTGCACGTCCTCTTCCCGGGTGGACCAGCTGGTGCAAAAGCGCACCGCATCGTGATTTTCGTCCACCGGTTCCCACGGGCAAAAAGCGTACTTCCGGGATAAAAAGGCCTGCTGCCCTTTGCTGAGAATGGGGAACTGCTGATTGGTGGGGGAGGGGTAGAGGAAGGAAACCCCCTTTTGGGCAAAAGCGTCATGAATCATCCGGGCCAGCCGCACCGCGTGGCGGCTGATCGTCCCGTACCGGTCCCCCTCCAGCAGGGTGTCAAACTGCAGCCCCAAAAGCCGGCCCTTGGCCAGCATACCGCCCCGCTGTTTCATCAGATAGCGGAAATCCGGCTTCAGCGCATCGCTGCTGATCACCACGGCCTCGCCGAACAGGGCGCCGATTTTTGTGCCGCCGATATAGAAAACATCGCACAATTTCGTGAGATCCGCCAGGGTCAGGTCCCCGCCGTTGGCCGCCAGACCGTAGCCCAGCCGGGCTCCGTCCAGATACAACGGCAGATGAAACCGGCGGCACACATCCGAGAGGGCCGTCAGCTCCTCCCGGCTGTACAGGGTGCCGTTTTCCGTGGGGTACGCCAGAAACACCATGCCGGGCTGGACGGTGTGCTCGTGGTTTTCATCCTTCCAGTGGGCCTCCAGAGCCGCCTGCACCTGTTCGGCGGTGATCTTCCCGTCCCGGCTGGGAAGGGGCAGCACCTTGTGGCCGGTGGCCTCGATGGCGCCGCTCTCGTGGACATTGATGTGGCCGGTATCGGCGCACAGCACGCCCTGCCACGGGCGCAGCACCGCAGCGATCACCGTCAGGTTGGTCTGGGTGCCGCCCATCAGGAAATGAACATCGACCGTCTCGTTTTGGCACAGGGCGCGGATCTTTTCCCGGGCGCTCTCGCAGTAGGGGTCCTCCCCGTAGCCGGGGGTCTGTTCCTCGTTGGTCTCCAGCAGCCGCTGCAAAATGGCGGGATGGGCGCCGGTGTTGTAATCGCATTCAAAGCGGATCACGGTTTTTCCTCCTCTTTGGGGTCTTCTTCCCGGCGGTATTCCTCGATGATAAAGCGCGGGCGGGCCTTTACCTCGCTGTAGATCTTCCCGATATAGGTGCCCACCACGCCCAGGCACAGCATCTGCAGCCCGCCCAGCAGCCAGATGCTGGAGACAATGGCGGTCCAACCGGCCACCGCATGGCCGGTGCAGTACGAAATCAGCGCATACAAAAGGCCGAAAACGCTGAGGATCGAGATCAGGATTCCCAGGCGGGAGATCAGCTTCAGCGGCTTTACACTGAAGGAAGTAATGCCCTCCATAGCAAAGGCGATCATCTTTTTCAGCGGATACTTGCTCTCCCCGGCGAAGCGCTCGTGCCGGTCGTAGTAGACATAATCACTGCGGAATCCGATCAGAGGAACGATGCCCCGCAAAAACAGGTTGACCTCTTTGTATTCGCTCAGTGCCTGCAGAGCCCGGCGGCTCATCAGCCGGTAATCGGCGTGGTTGTACACCACTTCCGCGCCCAGCAGGTGCATCACCTTATAAAAGCCCTGCGCGGTGCTGCGCTTAAACGCCGTATCGGTTTCGCGGCTGTTTCGCACCCCGTAGACCACATCGCAGCCCTCGCGGAATTTCCGGACAAATTCGCTCAGAACCTCCACGTCATCCTGTAGGTCGGCGTCCATGCTCACGGCGCAGTCGCACTCCTCTTTGACGGTCATCAACCCGGCCAGCAGGGCGTTCTGATGGCCGCGGTTGCGGCTGAGCTTTAATCCGCGGACGGCGGGGTTTTCCTCCTGTAGCCGGGTGATCAGGGGCCAGGTATCATCCCGGCTGCCGTCATCCACATAGACAATGCGGCTGTTTTCACTGCACAGTCCGTCCTTTTCCATGCGGGCCAGTTTGTCCAGCAGCACACGGGTGGTTTCGGTCAGAACCTCCTGCTCGTTATAGCAGGGGACGACGATAAATAACGTGGGAATCATGATTTTTCCTCCTCATTCGGGCCGGCCAGCGGGTCCTCTTCCGCTTTCAGGGCAATGGGCTTGTGGGCGGTAAAGTGGGAATCGGGGTGCCGGTCCGTGAAATGGGAAAACGGGCGGGGCGTAAAGGGGGACGGCGCCGCGGCGCGCTCTCTGCGGCGGCAGAATTTGTGGGCGAGGAACAGATACAGCAGCAGTAAAACGACGGAGCCTGCGCTGATCAGAGCGCCGGTTTTCAGGCCCGGCGTCGTATAGGTGAACACAATATGGTTTTCCCCGGCCGGAACCCGCACCGCCATAAAGCCCACGCTGACCTTTTCCACCTGGGCCTCCTGGCCGTTGACGGTGGCGCTCCACCCGTCCTCATAGGGAACGCTGAAGAAAATCAGCCGCTCCTCTTCGCTGACGGCCTCGGCGGTAAAGCCGGTGTTGGTATACGCAAACGATGAGCAGGCGGTTTTGGCCCGGTCCTGACAATCGGTGAAATACTGCTCCTGATCCCAGGTGAGGGAGTAGACGTTCTCCAGAGGGGTCAGCAGACCGTCATAGGTTTTGGCCTGTTCGCTGGTGAGCACCAGGCAGTGCAGCAGCACGTTCTCCCGGGTTTTCTCCGGCAGGGCCTCGTACTGGTCCTGGGTGATATAGCAGTCATAGGAGAATCCCATGGGGATATAGTAGTCGTTTTTCCAGATATAGTAACCGTTCTGGTGATCCACATACGACCAGCCGGGCATCAGGGTGTTTTCCCCGGTCTCCGGATCGCCGAACTCATCCCGTGTGCTGTCATCATCAAACAGGTATTTGCAGGAGGTCAACCCCCGAAGGGCGTAATGGCTGGTATCGGGTCGGGACCCCACATCCCGGGTGACGCCGATGGAGGGATAGAAATCCATGATCGAACCGGGGACAATGCTGTGGAAGCACTGGATGGTGGGAATTTGCAGGAACATCCCGGAGTTATCCGTCGAACTGTAGAAATCACTGCGGCAGACATCCAAATCATCGTCCAGGTCAATGTTTCCACCGCCGTTAATGTTATAGGGGATCAGGTGGATGTGGGCGTTGCTGGTCTGGCATTTCCCGGTCAGCAGGATAAACAGTGTGCATACCACCCCGAAAACGGCGGTGCTGCGCAGCAGCAGGCGCTGGAATTTCTGGGGATTACGGCCGCGCCAGCGCAGTACCAGCGCCGTGGCGGCAATGCCCAGCAGGGTGAGGACCAGATAGCTCCACAGCCGGGTGGGATAATCCTCCAGCCCATAGGTGACAATCACATCCTCGCCGGACTTTGTGGTTTCGGGCATCAGCCCGATTACCCCGGCGAATACGGTGACGATGATGGTATTCCACTTGATGGCCCGCTTCCAGTTTACCCGGCTGTTCTGCAGGGCTTCCACGGTGGCCAGCGCCATCATCAGGGTCAGCATATAGAACCATCGGGCATAATAGGTACTGACCATCAGCTGGAACATGGAATTGAGCACAGGAACCATGGCCATGAAGAACAAAATCGCCAGGATTTTTTTCACCCAGTGGCGGCGGCGCACCTGCAGCCAGGCGATCACGCCCGTCATGCCGAACATGGGCAGATAGGCGCCCAGGGACGACCACTTGCTGCCCGAATCCACGGTGAAGTTGGGCCGGGCCGGAATATCGGGCGGGAAGAACAGGCTTTGCAGAATATGGATATAGCGCTGGTTGCGGTCATACAACAGGGCGCCCCAGCCGTCGGTGTGGTTATTGATCCGGTTGTTCTGCAGAACGGCCAGGCACGACGGAAGCAAAAGCAGGCAGGCCATGCCCACCCCCAGCACCGATTCCAGCAGAAGCAGCAGAAAATCCCGCACGGAGATGCGTTCCCAGGAATGGGAGAACATGCGCACCAGCCAGTAAATGACGCAGAAGGCCACCATGCCGGTGAAGAAGTAGTAGTTTACCAGGCAGCATACGCATACCATCATGGCGAAAACACCGCGGCGGCGCTTTTCCATGTACTCATCCATGGCCCACAGCAGCAGCGGGAAGAAAACGATGACCTCGTGGAAATGGTTGAAGAAAACGTTGTAAGAGGAAAAGCCCGAAAAGGCGTACAGAATGGCGCCCACCAGCCCCAGGGTGTCCGTTTTGGCGTAACGGCGCAGGTAGATGTACCCGGTCAGCGTGGCACAGGCGAATTTCAGCACCAGCAGCGGCGCCATCAGATAGGGGACCGCCTCGCTGGGGAAGGGAATGGTCAGCCAGAAAAACGGACTGCCCAGCAGGTAGAAGGAATACGAGCCGATAAAATTGGCCCCCAGATCGGTCAGATGGCTCCAGCCCCAGTTCCCGCTGCGGATGGCATCATGGCACAGCTGGTAAAACGGAACCTGCTGCACATTGAAATCCCCGTAGTAGAGGAACAGGCCGTTGTCCACAATGACAAATGGGAGAAAAACGAGAAAGGACATCATCAGCCCCAGAACGAAAGCGCGGACATATTGATTATCCCGGAACCGGCGGGCGGCGCCGTTTGGCAGATGCTGCATAGCGGGATCCTCCTTTTTCCTGAACGACAGACTTTTTTTCATTATACCATAAGAAAAAGAGAAGTGGGAGAGAAAAATGGTTTTACAGGGCAAAACTGGTCGGGCGGGGAAAAAACAGCCGGATGCAGGGCAAAATGAAAGGAGCGGGCGGCCTTTTTCCCGAAAAATGTAAAGAAATCTCCAAATTTCGCACCACAGGAATCTTTTTTCTTTTAAAGAATTAAAGAAAACGCAGATAGGCATATAATGGTACAATCTGAGAGGATTTCTCCACCGCAAGGAGTTTTGCCACGGGTGGATAGAACGAAACAGAAAGGATGGGTCCGTTCATGCAGGAAAATGAGAGAGAACGGCAGGGGGATCTGCTGCCCGACGGACAGGAAAAGGAGGAAATGGTCGATCTGGATTCGTATGCAGGGGAGCCTGCCCAGTCTTCGGCCGAACAACAGAAAGTGAAAAAAAGCAAAAAACGGCTGATTGCCAGCATTGTGATCGGGCTGTTCAGTGTGCTGTTCATCGCGGCGGGCAGCATGGTTTTGTATGCAAACAGCCTGCTGTCCGGGTATCATTATGTACCGGATGAGCCGGAGAGCTCGTCATCCGAGGATTCGCAGAGCACGAATGAAGAGAGCGGTGAGAGCAGCCAGATCGTGCAGGGCGAGGCCTATATGAAGGACGGTCTGTATCACGACGATCAGGTGCTGAATATCCTGCTGCTGGGCGTGGACGATTACCAGCCCAACGATGTGGGACGAAGCGACTCGATGATGCTGATCTCGCTGGACAAGCGGCACCAGGCCATCAAGGTCACCTCGTTTATGCGCGATATGTACCTGTCCATCCCCGGGTACGCCAATAACCGGATCAATGTGGCGTATTCCCTGGGCGGAGCGCCGCTGCTGGTGAAGACCATCGAGAAGAACTTCGGGGTGGATATTGACAAATATGTGATTATTGATTTCGCCGCCTTCCCCAAGATCATCGAAGCGCTGGGCGGCATTGAGGTCACCTTAAGCGCCGGGGAAGCGGATGAGATCAACCGGAAATCCGGAGAGGACCCGGCCCTGGCGGTAACCGCCGGCACCCATAAGCTGACCAGCAAGCAGGCGCGGTACTATGCCCGGATCCGCATGCAGGAGTACACCGATCCCGAGACCGGAAAGGTGTATTATTCCGATTACGGCCGGACCAAGCGGCAGCGCCATGTGATTGATCTGGTGATCCAGAACCTGAAGGGGTCGGATGTGAATACCCTGCTGGGGGTGGCCAACCAGGTGGTGCCCTATATCATCAGCAATATGAGCCCGGACGAAATCCTGCAGGTGGTGTATGATGCACCGGCCTATCTCGGTTATGAGATGAAGGAGCTGCAGATACCGGATAACCAGTACCATTACGGTGAGACCGTGATTATCAGCGGATACAAGGCCTCGGTTCTGATCCCGGATCTGGAGAAAAATTCCCAGCTTCTGGCCCATTTTATTTACGAGGATTCCTTCGAGGAGACGGCCGAACTTCCCGCTGATTATACGGCGGAGGACCCGCTGGTTCAGAAAAAATAACCGGCCAACCGGTTGAAAGCAGGCAGACGGCGCCCTTTTCCGCGGGAACAGGGGCGCCGTTTTTCAAAGGAGGGATGAGAGTGGCGGCGGAAATTCTTTTCTGGGAGAGCCCGCAGAGAAAAGGGTGGTACCGCATGGGGCTGCTGGGCTGTGCGCTGATGGGAATGGGGGCGTTCTATCTCATCCTGTGTACCGCCCAGAACTGGTGGCTCGGATTTGGAAGATCGCTGACCGGAAAACTGTGGGGCGGCATGATGGGGGTAGCCCTGGTGCTGGCCATGCTGGCAGTATGGGGGGACACGGTGCTGTGCCGGCGCATGGATACCGCCCGAAAAAACCGGCTGGTGATCACCAGCCGCCGGGTGTACGGACTGGCCCAGGGGAAATCGTTTGAATACCCACTGTGGCAGGTTCAGAACGTGGAGGAGGACCTGCGGCAGCCCGGCATGCTGTGGCTGCGCACCATGGAGGGAGACCGGTGCCTGCTGGAAATCGGCTCTCCGCAGCAGGCCGCCCTGGCCTGGCGCAATGCGGTACAGGCCAGCGGCCAGAGCGTGGCGGCCGCGCACCTGCCGGTGCAGTCGGTGCAGGCGGGGCTGGTTCTTTCCAAGGAGAGTGCCCGGGGCGGTGCCCTGTGTGAACTGGCGCTGCCCGGGTACGAGCCGGTTTCGGTGCGGGTGCCCGCCGGTGCGCACAACGGAACCATTCTGTGCCTGCCGCGGGTGGTCATGACCGAAAAGGGGAAGGCCCCGGAGGAGAAGAGCTTATATATCACCCTGTATGTACAGGGGGAATAATCCGAAATCGGACCCGGCGCAGAGGATCTTGCCCCTGTATACACCGGGGAATAAAGGAGAAAAGAGGAGAAACCATGCAGTTTGCCAAGCGTATGGAGGCCTTCGGAACGGGGATTTTCGCCGTTCTGCTGGAGAGGAAAAAGGAAAAAATCCGGCAGGGGGTTCATGTCATCGACCTGTCGGTGGGGACGCCCAATATCCCGCCCAGTGAGGAGATCCGCCGGGTGCTGAGCCAGGCGGCGATGGATCCAAAAAGTTACATTTATGCGATTCGTGATACCGGCGAACTGCAGCAGGCGGCTGCCCAGTGGTACCGGCGGCGCTACGGGGTGGAGCTGGATCCCGAGACCCAGGTGTGTTCGCTTCTGGGCTCGCAGGAGGGGCTGTCCCACATCGCGCTGACCATTGCGGACGAGGGGGACGTGGTGCTGGTGCCCGACCCGTGCTATCCGGTATTCGGGGATGGCCCCCGCATCGCCGGGGCTAAGCTCGCCTATATGCCGCTGAAAAAGGAGAACGATTATCTGATTGATTTCTCCGCCATCCCCGCCGAGACGGCCCGCCGCGCCCGGCTGATGATCGTCTCGTATCCCAATAATCCCACCTGTGCCGTGGCGACGCCGGAGTTTTACCGCCGGCTGATTGATTTTGCCCGGGAAAACGAGATCATCGTGCTGCATGACAATGCCTACAGCGAGCTGACCTTCGACGGAATCCGCGGGGGCAGCTTCCTCTCCTATCCCGGCGCCATGGAGGTGGGGGTGGAATTTAACTCCCTGTCGAAAACCTACGGGATGGCCGGTGCCCGGGTGGGGTTCTGCCTGGGGAACGAGGAAGTGGTATCCAAGCTGAAATTGCTGAAATCCAACATGGATTACGGTATGTTCCTGCCCATTCAGAAGGCCGCCGTGCAGGCCATCACCGGGGATCAGAGCTGTGTGGAGACGACCCGCCAGGCGTATCAAAAGCGGCGGGATGTGCTGTGCCGCAGTTTTTCCGAAGCCGGCTGGGAGATTGAAAAACCGAAAGCGACCATGTTCGTATGGGCCCCCATCCCGAAGAGTTTCTCCTCCTCGCAGGAGTTTGCCCTGGAGCTGCTGGAGCGTACCGGCGTGATGGTGACCCCGGGCAGCGGCTTTGGCCCCTCGGGGGAGGGATACGTCCGCATGGCCCTGGTGCAGGACGAGGATGAGATCCTGCGGGCCGCCGGGAAGATCCGGGAGAGCGGATTGTTCGAATAAGAGAAATATGGAAACAGAAGAAGCGCGGAGGAAACAGTGCCCTCCGCGCTCCTTTTTGGTTCGGTATTTAATACAGAATAATGGTATCATCCTTAACGGCGGCCCGGCACTCATAGCTCTGCTGGTCACCCGTCTCACAGTCGAAGATGGAATGGAAGATAAACGAGTCCTTTTCATCGCTCATCACATAGCGGGCCACCAGATACCGGTCCTCCGCACAGCCGATGGGGATACCCAGATCACGGCTGTATTCGGCCCGCACATGGGAGTTCAGCACGCCGGTAATCCGGTAGGTGCGCCGCATTTCCTGCAGGCGGTAGGCCCGCCCTGCGTGGCGGTCAAAAAAGGTAAAGCTGGTATCGTCATCCCGCCGCAGTACGGCGGCGATGGACCGCTCGCCGGTCTCTTTGTCGATGGCCAGAATCCGCTCGTCATCCTTTGGAAAATACACGGCCCGGAAATAGAGCTTCCGTCTGTCCTCGCTGCAGAACCGCACCATGCCGTCTGTATCGGCGCCGAACAGGCGCAGCAGCGGCAGGTACTCCTCATGGGCCTGCACCGACTGCAGAAAACGGGACAGAGGACAGGCCCAGATCCGGTCCCAAATCCGCTTTTCCAGCCAGCGGCGCTCGCGGTAGCACGTCTCTTTTTCCTGCTCGCTGCCGTAGGTTTCCTGAATCAGAAGCTGGCTCTCCCCGCCGGAGGTGAACAGAGAAATCTGCTCGGGCCGCAGGGAACACAGCCGGGCGTCGCGCACATAGACATACCGGTGCTCGTCGATATCATACAGATACACCACCTGCGACAGGCCGGTCAGGCTGCGGTAATCCTCGAACAGCTTTTTATGCAGGTCGTTTTCCACTGTAAACAGCAGCAGTTGGGAAGAACTGAGCACCACGCTGCCCGCAAACGAGCCGATCAGGTGGATCTCCTCCAGGTTTTTTTCCTCGCCGGTTTCCACATCCAGCCGCAGCACCCAGATCACGCTGCCGCCGTTTTCCATCACCACAATCAGATCGTTCCCCATCAGGGTGTAGTGCTGTACATAGGAGGGGTTGGTCAAAAAGTAATTGGCGATAATCGTCTCGCGCCGGGTGGCCCGGTCATAGGAGAGCAGGAACAGGCTGTTGTGTCCTTCTTCGTTCTTTTCTTCCGCATAACAGATGGTCCGCTCGTCCACGCGGATCAGCTCGACATTGCTGGCGGCTGCCATATTGCGGATATCCACGACTTTCATCGGCTGCTTCCCACCTTTTTACGGAATATACATTCAGTATAGCATAGATCAAAAATTTTTTCATTACATTTTTCACAATATGCGGTATACTGTTTGTATCCGTTACGAGAACAGGAGGCATTCCCTTTGAAAGTGACAAAATATCCGGGAAAAATTGAAATTGACCTGCACGGCCTGATGCGGGACGACGCGGAATACCGGCTGCGCCATCTGCTGACGAATGCGGGAAAGGATGTAAAGGAAGTGGTGGTCATCCACGGATATTCCCGCGGCACCGCCCTGCGGGATATGGTGCGGCAGGATCTGACCCACCCGCGCATTGCCGCCAAATTGCCCACGCTCAACGAAGGGACCACCCGGCTGCTTTTGAAAAAATAATGGGAAAAAGCTCGGTTTTATTCGGCTTTATACAAAAAACGTTCACAAATGTCTGGTAAAATTTCTTTGAAAATTTGTGCGGAGAAAAGAAGCGGGCGAGAAGAGAATCGTTTCAGAACAGGAAGGAGCAGACCGGGTATGGCGTTTGTCGAGTTTGAGAATGTGACGAAAATCTACCAAATGGGGGAAAACCGGATTGCAGCGGCGGATGGAGTGACCTTTTCCGTGGAGAAGGGCGAATTTGTGGTAGTGGTTGGCCCCAGCGGCGCGGGAAAAACCACGGTGCTGAATATTCTGGGAGGAATTGACAAACCCACCTCCGGCCGGATTTCGCTGGATGGTGATCTGGTCAGCGGGTACAACGATAAACAGCTGACCCAGTACCGGCGCCATGATGTGGGGTTTGTATTCCAGTTCTATAATCTGGTGCAGAATCTGACGGCGAAGGAGAACGTGGAGCTGGCCGCGCAGATTTGCCGGGATCCGCTGCCGGCTGACAAAGTACTGGAGGAAGTGGGGCTGAAGGACCGGATGGATAACTTCCCGGCGCAGCTCTCCGGCGGCGAACAGCAGCGTGTGGCCATTGCCCGCGCGCTGGCCAAAAATCCCAAGCTGCTTTTGTGCGACGAGCCTACCGGTGCACTGGACTACAATACCGGCAAGGCCGTTTTGAAGCTGCTGCAGGATACCTGCCGTCAGACGGGAAAAACCGTGATTATCATCACCCACAACTCAGCGTTCACCGCCATGGCCGACCGTGTCATCCGGATTCGCAGCGGAAAGGTGGCGGAAATGACAGTCAACCCCGATCCCATGCCGGCAGAAAGGATTGAGTGGTGAGATCATGAGAAGTTTTACCAAGGATATTCTGCGCTCGATCCGGAAATCCCAAAGCCGGTTCTGGGCGATTTTTGGCATTGTGGCACTGGGCGCCGGCTTTTTCTGTGGGCTGAATGCCACCGGGTCGGATATGCGCGATACAACAGATGCCTATGCCGACCGTACCCATCTGATGGATATTGAAATTCTCTCCACGCTGGGACTGACAGAAGAGGACGTGGAGGAAATCCGGAAGGTGGATGGGGTACAGGCCGTCATGCCCGCATATCAGAAGGACGCCATGGTCAAGCTGGGAGAGAGCGAGGAGACCGTGGCACGCTTTCACAGCCTGCCCGCAGAGGGTGATGACAGCTTAAATGAGCCGGTGTTGGTGGAGGGCCGTATGCCCGAAAACGAGGGCGAGTGCGTGGTGGGCACCAGCTCGACCATCGGCGGGAAAGCGATTGCCATTGGCGACAAGCTGATTTTAACAGAGGAAAAAGCAGAGGAGAACGACCTGAACCACCGGGAATACGAGATTGTGGGTCTGGTTGAGACCTCGTATTACCTGTCTTTTTCCATGGGCACCAGCTCCATCGGAAACGGGCGGGTGGGGTTGTATGCCTATCTTCTGCCCGGGGAGTTTGACAGCGAATGCTATACGGATTTATTCCTGACGGTGTGCGGGGCCGAAGAGCTGGATTCCTTCTCCCAGGAGTACCGCGATACGGTGGATGCCGTGCAGGAAAAATTGGAGGAACTGAGCGAGACACGATTGCCTTTGCGGCGGGAGGAACTGGTGGGCGAGGCCCAGGAGGAACTGGACAAGGCCACGGCCGAGTATGAGGAAAAAGAGAGTGAGGTCAATACCCAGCTGGAAGAGGCACAGCAGCAATTGGAGGACGCCGAAATTCTGCTGAATGAAAAGGAACAGCAGCTGCTGCAGGCGGAAGAGAGCATCGAGGAGAACGAGCGAACCCTGCAGGAAGCGAAAGAACAGTTGGATTTGGGATGGAAGGAATATGAAAACGGCCGCGATATGCTGGAGAGCCAGAAGGCACAGGCGCAGGCCCAGCTGAAGGAAGCGGAAGAGCAGCTGAAAGAGTACGAGGACGAATACGAAAGCGGGAAAATGCAGGTGGATCTGGCCACCTCGGCGCTGGGCCTCGTACAGCAGCAGCTCGAATTGACGCAGAATCTGCTCGACTCCCTCTCCAAAGCGGCGGAGATCCTGCCAGAGGATGGTTCCGTGCGGGAAAATCTCGAGGCCCTGCAGAAAAATGTGGATGACCTGCAGCAGCAGTGCACCCAGAAGCAGGCCGAACTGGAAGAGGCCAACCGGCAGCTGGAACAGGCCCGTGTGGAGCTGGACAAAGCCCAGCAGGAGTACGATACCCAAAAGCAGCAGGCGGACGAACAGCTGGCGCAGGCGGAAGAGCAGATGAATGACAGTTACCAGCAGCTGCGCGAGGGCAATCAGGAGTACTTAAGCGGATTAACCCAGCTGAACCAGGCCCGCAAGCAGGTGCAGGACGGCAAAAAGCAGCTGGAACAGGGACGGGAAGAGCTGGAAGAGAAAAAGCAGCAGTTTGAAGATGAGAGCCAGAAGGCCCAGAAGGAACTGCGCAGTGCCAAGCGCAAGCTGCAGGATGCCCAGACCGAACTGGACAATGTGGAGCAGGGCACCTGGTATGTGCTGGACCGCAGCACCAATGTGGGCTTTGCCAGTATGGAGAACGACTCAAGCCGGATGGATTCACTGTGTACCGTTTTCCCGGTGATTTTCTTCCTGGTGGCGCTTTTGGTAGTGCTGACCACCATGACCCGCTATGTGGAAGAAGAGAGAATCCTGATCGGGACCTATAAAGCACTGGGATACAGCGGCGGGACCATTCTGATGAAGTACACATGGTACGCGGCGGTCCCCACCCTGCTGGGATGCATTGTCGGCCCGTTGATTGGTTTCTACGCTCTGCCGGAGGTGGTGTGGAACGCCTACCGCCTGATGTACACTGTGCCGGACCTGGTTGCGCCTGTGCGCTTTGACCTGATGTTGGCCAGCCTGGCCATTCTGATGCTGACCACCGTGGCGGCTACCATGGCGGCTGTGCTGGAGCATCTGCGCGAAGAACCGGCGGCCCTGATGATGCCGCGGGCCCCGAAGAACGGCAAGCATGTGCTGCTGGAGCATGTGCCCTTTATCTGGAACCGCCTCTCCTTTACCCATAAGGTCACGGTGCGCAACCTGTTCCGCTACAAAAAGCGGCTGGTCATGACCATGACCGGCATTGCGGGCTGCACGGCTCTGCTGGTAACCGGATTCGGCATCAAGGATTCGATTTCCGATATTGTCCACCTGGAGTACAGTGAGCTGTCGCTGTACGACTACTCGGCAACAACGGCGGAGAATCTGTCGGCCGAAGAGGCAGATGAAATTCTGGGAGATACCGGCGCCGAATACATGCGCTGCCTGATGAAAAATATGGATGCCAGTACAGGGAAAGACGAGAGAAGCGTGTATCTGTTGGTGCCGGAGGATACGGTTCAGATTACTTCGTTCCTGAATTTCCGTACCCGCAGCGGCCATCACGAAATCCCCTTTGGGGAGGATAGTGTCCTGATTACCGAAAAGCTCAGTGACAAACTGGGGGCTGTGGCTGGCGATACGATTACTCTCAGCGACGGAACCCATCGCTATCAGGTGAAAGTGACCGGAGTGGTCGAGCACTATGTATACGACTATATCTATATGGCCCCGCAGGTATATAAGGCGACCTTCGGAAAAGAAGCCGGCATGAATCAGCTGCTGATCCACGCGCCGGAGGACGTGGAGAAAATGGAGAGGGTTCTCGACGGCAGTGAGCTCGTCAAGACCTATGTGAATATAGAAGAAAATGCGGCGGACTTTAACCGGATGCTCAGTTCTCTGGATATGGTGGTGATGGTGATTATCCTGTGCGCCGGGCTGCTGGCCTTCATCGTGCTGTACAATCTGACCAATATCAACGTGACCGAGCGTCAGCGGGAGATTGCCACCATGAAAGTGCTGGGCTTTACCGACCGGGAAGTGAATGCCTATGTCTACCGCGAGACGTTCCTGCTCACTCTATTGGGCGGCCTTGTGGGATTGGTATTGGGGGTTGTTCTGCACAGCTATGTGATCAATACCGTGGAAGTGGATATGGTGATGTTTGGCCATGATGTAAAAATCCTCAGTTTTGTGATCAGCATGATTATCACCATGCTGTTCTCCGCCATTGTCAATCTGGTGATCAATGGAAAGCTGAAGAAGATTGATATGGTCGAATCCCTGAAGTCCGTGGATTGAGAAGAAGAAAGGAGAGAGATTTTGTGAAAGTATTGCTGATAAACGGCAGCCCCCATGAGAATGGGTGCACCTATACCGCGCTGTGGGAGATCTCCCGGCAGCTGCTGCACCATGGCATTGAGAGCGAAATTTTCTGGATCGGGAAAAAGCCCATCGCCGGCTGCACCGCCTGCGGAGCCTGTAAGGGGAAGGGCCGGTGCGCTTTTGGTGAGAACGACGGTGTGAACGCCTGTGTCGAAAAAATGCGGCAGGCGGATGCCATTGTGGTGGGATCGCCGGTCTACTACGGCGGGCCCAACGGGTCGCTGCTCAGCCTGCTGGACCGCGTGTTCTACACGGCCGGGCGGGAATTTGCCCTGAAACCGGCGGCCGCCGTGGTCAGCTGCCGCCGCGGCGGAGCCAGTGCGGCGTTTGACCGGCTGAACAAGTACTTCACCATTTCCTCCATGCTGGTGGTCGGCAGCCAGTACTGGAACAGTGTGCATGGCAACACGCCGGAGGAAGTGCGCCGGGACGAAGAGGGCATGCAGGTGATGCGCACCCTGGCCGAGAACCTGGCCTGGCTGCTGGGATGCCTGCAGGCCGGGGCGGATACGGTGGAAAAGCCCGTGTACGAGCCCCGCATCGCCACCAACTTTATTCGGTAAGAGAGGAGACGTTTCCCCATGCCCCGTTTTTTTGTTGCCCCCTTTGCGGGGGACCGCTTTGTCCTGACGGGTGAGGATGCCCGCCATGCGGCCCGAAGCCTGCGCATGCAGCCGGGGGAGGAACTGACTCTGTGCGACGGAGAAGGGACCGACCTGCGCGGTGTGATTGACAGTGTGGAGCCCGACCGGGTGGAGGGGACGATCCTGTGCCGGGAGAAGAGCCGCGGGGAGGCGGATATCCGGGTGGTGCTGTACCAGGGCGTGCCCAAAGCGGATAAAATGGAGTTGATCGTGCAGAAAAGTGTGGAACTGGGCGTCAGTGAGATCGTGCCCACCGTGATGCGCCGCTGCATTTCCCGTCCGGATGAGGCCGGGGCCAGAAAGAAGACCGTGCGCTGGCAGAAAATTGCCCGCGAGGCCGCCCAGCAGAGCGGGCGGGGGATTATCCCCCCGGTGCGTGAGCCTATGGACCTGAAACAGGCGGCCGCCCGGGCCGCCGGGGAGGGGACGATCCTCACCTTTTACGAGGGCGGCGGCGAGAGCCTGAAAACCCTGCTGGCGGGAATTCAGCCCGGCCAGACGATTTCGCTGTTCATCGGGCCCGAGGGCGGGCTGGACGAGGGGGACCGGGAAATCCTGCAGCAGGCCGGGGCGCAAACCGCCACCCTGGGGCCGCGGATCCTGCGCACCGAGACGGCGCCCCTCGCCGCACTGACGGCGGTGATGCTGCTCAGCGGCAATCTGGAGTAAAGGGGGAAAAGCCATGAAGACAGCGCTGATTACGGGGGCCTCCCGGGGGATCGGACGGGAGACGGCCCGGGCCTTTGCCGAGGACGGATACGCCCTGATCCTGCAGTATCACACCCAGGAGGAAAAAGCCCTCTCCCTGCGGGAGGAACTGCTGAAAATGGAGTGCCCCTGCCTGTGCGTTCGGGCGGATATCAGCCGGGAGGAAGAGGTGGAGGCGCTGTTTTCGGCGGCCGAAGCCGAGTTCTCCCATATTGATGTGCTGGTAAACAATGCGGGCATCGCCCAGCAAAAGCTGTTCACCGATCTGACCCTGCAGGACTGGGAGCGCCTGTTTGCGGTGGATGTGACCGGCGTGTTTTTGTGCTGCCGTCGGGCTTTGCCGGGAATGATCCGCCGCCAGCAGGGGGTTATCCTCAACATCAGCTCCATGTGGGGGCAGGTGGGCGCTTCGTGTGAAGTGCATTATTCGGCGGCCAAAGCGGCGGTGATCGGGTTGACCAAAGCCCTGGCCAAGGAGGAAGGGCCGTCCCATATCCGCGTCAACTGTATTGCCCCCGGGGTGATTGCGACTGAGATGAACGCGCACCTGACCCCGGAGGACATGGAGGGGCTGCGGGAGGAGACCCCCCTGCTGCGCATCGGAACCTCGACGGACGTAGCCCGGGCCGCTGTATTCCTCGCCTCAGATCAGGCGTCGTTTATTACCGGACAGGTGCTGGGTGTCAACGGCGGAATGGTGGTATAAAACTGAAAAAAGAAGAACCCCTGAAACGGGCTGTTTGACAGCGGCCTGTTTCAGGGGTTTTGTTTTGCGGAAAATCAGTCCAGCGTGATGGTGGAAAGGGGAGTGTCGTCCAGATCCTTCATGGTGAAGGTGGAGCCGTCCATCAGGATGTACTGGTGGTGGCTGCCCTCTTTGGGGATGGAGACGGAACCGGGGTTCATGTAGAAAAAGCCGCCCTTGTCACAGAAAGCGGGCACATGGGTGTGACCGTTCAGCAGAATATCGCCCGGCTGCAGGGGCGGCAGGTGGTCGGGATTGTACACATGGCCATGGGTGGCATACAGTGTGCGCCCGCCGAAATTCAGCACCGCATAATCGGCCAGAATGGGGAACGGCAGGACCATCTGGTCCACGTCGCCGTCGCAGTTGCCCCGTACCGCCAGAATACGGTCGGAATACGCGGACAGCTGGGCGATCACATCCTTGGGATTATACTCCTCCGGCAGATCATTGCGGGGGCCGTGGTACAGAAAATCCCCCAGCAGCAGCATTTTTTCACACCCCTCCCGCTGGAAGGCGGCCAGCATCTCCCGGCAGAAACGGGCAGAACCGTGGATATCGGAAGCAATGAACAGTTTCATCATCAAAAACTCCTCTCGGAAAAAAGAATCGTATGGTTTTCCACCGAAAAACGGCGGCGTGTGGAAAAGTCAGTCCGCCCCGGCGGAGCGGCGGGTGCAGCGGTGATACAGCCCCAGCCCCAACAGCAGCAAAACCGGGAACAGAATGGCCAGCAGCAGGCCGCTGCGCAGGCTACCGTCCATGGCATTGGCAAACAGCCCCACCACGGTGGGCCCCCCGGAACAGCCCAGGTCACCGGCCAGCGCCAGGAAGGCGAACAGCGCCGTACCCCCGCGGCGCAGAATGCGTGCCGCCATGCTGAAGGTGCCGGGCCACAGAATGCCCACTGAGAAGCCGCACACGGCGCAGCCCAGCAGACCAAACACCGGGTTTTCCGACAGCGAAGCGGTCAGGTAGCAGGCGATGCACAGAAGAGAGCTGAAGAACATGGCGCGCACCACGTCCAGCCGGGCGGCGAATTTTGCATACAGCAGGCGGGCCAGCCCCATCATGGCAGCAAAGCTGCACGGCCCGGCCAGATCGCCGATGGTTTTGCTGACATGCAGCCCCGATTCCGCAAAGGAAGAGGCCCACTGGCTCATCCCCTGTTCCGAGGCACCGGCGCACAGCATCAGCAGCATCAATACCCAGAAGGCCTTCTGCCGGAAAAGCTGCCCAACGCCCATTCCCTCTTCCCCTTCCTCCACCAGGGGGAAAATGGGAACCTGTGTGAACAAAAAAGTGTTGAAAAGCGGCAGTACCGCCCACAGGCAGGCCAGAATGCGCCAATTGGCAATGCCGAACACGGTGAAAAACAGGGTGGAGAACAGAACCACGAACACATGACCCCAGCAGTAGAACGAGTGCAGCAGGCTCATGGCGGCAGCTTTCCCCTCACCGGGGCAGGCTTCGACAATCGGGCTGATCAGCACCTCCGTCAGGCCCCCGCCGATGGAATAGAAGAAAATCGACAGCAGAATGCCCACATAGGGATCAGCAAAGCGCTGCGGCAGGACCGACAGGCTGATCAGGCCGACACCGATCAGAATATGGGCCAGTACAGCCCCCGCCCGGTACCCGATTTTGTCGATAAACCCGGCGGACAGAAGATCCACCAGCAGCTGGATGCTGAAGTTGACCGTGGTCAGCAGAGTGATGCGGTCCAGCGACAGGGAAAAGGTGGATTGGAAGGTTAAAAATAACAGCGGAACAAAATTATTGACAATGGCCTGCGAGATGTACCCCAGGTAGCAGGCGTAAAAGGTATAACGGGTGTTTTGGCGCATATAGGCTCTTCCCCTTCCTATCGTTTGGAAACAACCGTATTATACCAAAGCCATGGGAAAAAGGAAAGGGGCAAAGCGCTCTTTTCCCCTGTTACAGGTCTCCCCGGGACATGACCATATAACAGGAAATGAAGTGGAAAAAGGAATAGCGGCCAAAAACTCCCGTCCCACTTTCCTGTTTGGAAAGCGGGACGGGAGTTTTTGATATCAGGACTATTCCTGAGGCTTTCAGGCAAAAGGGCGCAGGAACAAAAAGCATCGTTCTTAAAAGGAAAACGGCGGTTTCGAGGAATGATGTCCGCCTTTCCAAAAGAATGGCGTTAGCCTTTCTTAGTAATCAGCTTGTTCAGGGGAATGGATGCACACATCAGAATGCCGGCGGCCAGCATCAGCCAGAAGCCGATTTCCGGATAACCGTAGGGAGTGAGATTGTATGCATACAGCGATCCCATCTCCGAGAAAACCGTGGAGGTCAGAAGGATCGAACAGACCAGCGACGGCGTCTGCGGGGCCTTGACAATCTGCAGAATGATAATGGCAGCAGTCATCAGGGTCATAATCACGAAATCAAGGGCACCGCCGAGCGTGAGGGTATCCAGAATGGAGATGCTCTGGCTGTAGCCCATCACATCGACGGTAAAGAAGGGGAGCAACATCCCGATGAAGTACAGCACGGCCCCCGCCAGGTTGACAAAATTGACGTAGCGCGGGCGGCGGACCCTTTGGGCCGCCTGATAATTGGGCACATAGGGATAGGGACCCTGCACATGATAAGGAGGAACCTCGGTCGGGGGCATATAAGGCGCAGGGCTGCCGGGGGTGGGGTTCTGGGGGGCAGCATAGGGCGGATAGGCAGTCGGGGGCTGAACCGGGGGCGTGGGCGGTTGGGGCTGTACGGGCTGAGCCGTTCCCATCATTGCGCCGCACTGGGGGCAAAATTTTGTGCCGTCGGGGACATTGCTGCCGCAGTGGGTACAAAACATAGAAAAAACCTCCTCATAAAAAAGCACCGTATTCATCAGGAAAAAAGGCCGCATCGTTTCAGAATGTGTTTTTTTCATTATAGCAAATTCGCCGGAAGATAGGAAGGGAAAACGAAAGAGAGATATCCCCAAAAAAGAAGAGAGGGCTTTTGCCTTCTGAAAAAACGGATTTTATACGCCGAATCAAAAAATACCCGCGGCAGAAAACAGCCGCGGGTAGAAGTCCTCTTATTTTTTAAACAACTTTTTGTAAACCGGGACAGAGGCGATGATCACGATTTGACCAATGATCATCAGATTAAAACCGATGGAATAGGAGAATGAGATCAAAGAAGAGAGATCGGAGTAGGCAGAATATGTATCCAGATAGTTATTTACATATCCCACGAGAATCATCTGGAAGACAAACAGTGCGGCTGCCAGAAGGATGGAGATGATCTGTGGGGCCTTGACAATCTGCAGAACAACCAGGACGGGTACCGCCAGAATGACCAGCCAGAGGAGAAAATTTCCGGACTGAGTGGCACATTCAAAAAAAGAAATAGATATGGAGTATCCCAGCGCCGAGGCCGTGGTAAACGGCAAAAAGATCCCGATCAGAATCAGGAATGCGCCGACCAGAGCAACGGGATTCATGTACCTTGAACCGGATACTTTTTGTGCCGCCGTATAAGGAGCGGCATAAGGAGTCTGCCGGGGAGCGCCATAACCCGGCGCCGGCTGATACGGAGTGGAAGAGGGCCGGGCATTCGGCGGCGGTACCGGGGCAGCCGGACGGGCGGAGCCCATGACCGCACCGCAATGGGTGCAGAACTTCGTGCCGTCGGGGACATTGCTGCCGCAATGGGTGCAAAACATAGAAGCGATTCCTCCATAAAGAAATTTTTGAAAAGCAAAGGCGTTTTCTGCCTTTCATTATAACAAATCTGATGAAGAGCAGAAAGAAAAAAGTCACCCAAAAAACACAAAGCCATTTTGTCCTTCTTTAAAAACGAATTATATATAAGACGGAGGGAGAAGAAACAATCCGGCGGAAAAAACGCCGGAGAAGGTTTTTTCGCCGGTATGTGGAAAGAGAAGTTTTCCGCCTGCTTCTCCAAAGCGGCTCACGGTAAAAGGAAGCCGGGAAATACAGCCAAAAAGAAAGGCCGCGGCAAAATGCCGCGGCCGGAAAACGTTTCTTATTTCTTGAAAATAGCCTTGTAAATCGGGCCGGAAACGATGATGACGATCAGACCGATCAGCATCAGCCAAAAGCCCAGGGAGTAGGACACCATGGAGGAGAACTCGCCCAGCTGGTTTGCAGCCACGCCGATTTCAATCAGCAGGAAGACCAGCGACAATGCCGCCAGAACAATCGACGGAACCTGCGAAGCTTTCACGACCTGAAGAATGACGACAACCGCTACCATGAGCAGGATCAGCCAGATCAGGGGATCGCCGGTACTCATGCAATCGAAGAAGGAAATCGACTGCGAATAGCCAAAGGCCGAAACGCTCATAAAGGGCAGGAACATGGCGATCAGGGTGACCGCTGCCGCGATCAGGGCAATGGGGTTCATGTACTTCGGCTTGGCCACTTTCTGGGCAGCTGCGTAGTTCGGTACATAAGGGGTCTGCTGGGGCGCGCCGTAGTTGGGAACGGAGTTCTGCTGCGGGGCATAGGGAGCCGGGCCGCCAACGGGGGGCTGCTGGGGGGCAGCGGCCGGTGCCTGCTGCTCCATCGTGGCACCACAGTACGGGCAGAATTTTGTGTTGTCGGCTACATTATTGCCGCAATGGGGACAAAACATCAGGGTGTACCTCCTCAAAATAAATTCGAAACCCATGCAAATATGTATGAGCCTTATTTATTAAAGATTATATCAGTTTTTTTGGAGAAGGGGAAGGGGAAAAATCGAAAAAAGAGGAAAAAAGGGGTTTTTCTTTCTCTCCCAGGGGCCTTACAGGTTCAGGGCCATGTCGCCGTCCTTCACCCAACCGATGCGGCGGAACAGCCGGTCAAACAGCAGAGAGAAGAGGGCGGGTAAAATCAGGCAGATCAAAACCAGTCCGATCCAGTCCATGGCGGTGATGGCCGCCTTCGTCCCTGCGGCGACATCCGCTACCCAGCCGGAGTAGACGCCAATCTGCCCCACCAAACCGCAGGTGCCCATACCGCTGGCAATGGCGGCGCCGTTCATCTCCAGATGGAATACGCAGGTGGCCAGCGGGCCGGTGATGGCCGAAGCCAGCGTGGGGGCCAGCCAGATGCGCGGGTTGCGCACAATATTGGGAACCTGCAGCATCGAGGTGCCCAGCCCCTGGGCCACCAACCCGCCCCAGCGGTTTTCCCGGAAGCTGATCACGGCAAAGCCCACCATCTGGGCACAGCAGCCGGCTACCGCCGCACCGCCGGCCAGACCCGTCAGACCCAGCGCCGCGCAGATGGCCGCGCTGCTGATCGGCAGTGTCAGCGCAATACCTACCAGCGTGGAGACCAGGATGCCCATCAGCAGCGGCTGCTGCAGCATGGCCCACTGAATCAGATCTCCCAGACTGGAGGCCGCTGTGCCGATGGCCGGGGCCAGCAGATAGGAGAGCAGTGCGCCGGAGAGAATGGTGGTCAGCGGGGTGACCAGAATATCCACTTTGGTTTTCTTGCTGACCAGCATACCCAGCTCGTGGGCGATAATGGCGATAATCAGAACGGCCAGCGGTCCGCCGCTGCCCCCCAGGGAATTGGCCATATGCCCCACGGTGGCCAGAGAGAACAGCACCAGAGGCGAAGCCTGCAGGGCATAGCCGATGGCAACGGCCATGGCAGGACCGGCCATCGCCTTGGCATAGGCCCCGATTTCGGTCAGAATGGCCAGGCCGAACTGGGCGCCGATGGTATCCAGAATGGTGCCTACCAGCAGGGAGGCAAACAGCCCCTGGGCCATGGCACCCATGGCGTCGATTAAATACCGCTTGGCATAGCGGCGCAGCGTTTCTTTGCAGGAAGACATAGGGGAAACGATCCTT
>JBJEQH010000215.1:0-6731 GCA_051881655.1 Candidatus Heritagella sp.
ATCTGTACGATGCAAAAAAGTCTACCGTCTGCACAGAAAAACGCCCGAAGAATGTTAAGATTCTTCGGATGTTTTTCATGATACGGTTTTACGAGCCCCTGCTTTCGGGGAGGCTTTTGCCGTTTATGAATCGGCGAGCACCAGGCTGACCGGGCAGTGGTCGCTGCCCAGAATACCGGAATGAATGCGGCTGTCCTGCAAAAGAGGACGCAGCCGCTCGGAGAGCAGGAAGTAGTCGATGCGCCATCCCACGTTCTTCTGCCGGGACTGGAATTTATACGACCACCAGGAGTAGGCGTCCGTCTTTTCCGGGTACAGGGTGCGGAAGCTGTCCAGAAAGCCGCAGGCCAGCAGTTCCGAGAATTTGCCGCGTTCCTCGTCGCTGTATCCGGCATTGCCGCGGTTGGCCTTGGGATTCTTCAGATCAATGGGGCGGTGGGCCACATTCAGATCCCCGCACAGTACCACCGGCTTTTGCCGGTCCAGCTCCATCAGATACCCGCGCAGCAGATCCTCCCACTCCATGCGGAACGGAAGGCGCACCAGCTCCCGCTGGGAATTGGGGCTGTACACCGTCACCAGCCAAAAGCCGGGAAACTCCAGCGCGATGCACCGGCCCTCGCGGCTCTTGTCCAGGCCGTTCATGTCGTACTGCACCTGCAGCGGTTCCTGCCGGGTAAAAACAGCCGTACCGGCATATCCTTTCTTTTCGGCGGAGTTCCAGTAGATCCGGTAGCCGTCCGCCTGTCCCTCCCACTGCTCCGGCAGCATCTTTGTCTCCTGCAGGCAGAGAACATCCGGGGCTTCCTGCTGCAGAAAATCGCAGAAGCCCTTTTCCAGACAGGCCCGCAGGCCGTTTACGTTCCAGCTGTACAGCTGCATATGGCATTTCTCCTTTTTATCAACCGGTGATGGGTTCAGTATAGCACAAAATCGGGGGGACCGCCCGCTTTTTTTCCGGCAAAAGGGGAATTTCTGCCGAAAGGGATGCACAGCCGGTGTTTTGTGGTATAATAGACCTGCTGTGCAAAAAGAAGGTGCGGCCGAAAACGGAGACCGGCCGCCTGTTTCTGAAAACGGCACGGCGAAATTGTCTGAAAAAGAAAGGATGTTCACAGATTATGGCACAGAATCCCATTGTCACCCTGGAAACCACCGCCGGCGTGATCAAAGCCGAGCTTTATCCCGAGGTAGCGCCCAATACGGTCAACAACTTCCTCTCGCTGGTACAGAAGGGGTTTTATGACGGAACGATTTTCCACCGGGTCATCCCCGGCTTTATGATTCAGGGCGGCGACCCCGAGGGCACCGGTATGGGCGGCCCCGGCTACGGCATCCGCGGCGAATTTGCCGCCAACGGCGTGGTCAATAACCTGAACCACACCCGGGGGGTTCTGTCCATGGCCCGCTCCCAGCGCCCCAACAGCGCCGGATCCCAGTTCTTCATCATGGTGGCCGATGCGCCCCATCTGGACGGCCAGTACGCGGCCTTCGGCAAGGTGATCGAGGGGATGGAGGCGGCTGATGCGATCGTATCGGCCGCGCGCGACTGGAGCGACCGCCCGTACGAGGATCAGGTGATGACCCGTGTGACCGCCGAGACCTTCGGCGTTTCCTATGACGAGCCGGTAACCGGTCCGGCCCGCGGATAAGGGAGGGGGATTTCCCTTGGCACAACAGGAAACCGTCGCGCTGGTGCGCGAACTGAGCCAGGCCTTCGGCCCCAGCGGCTTTGAGGACGAGGTGGCCGCCATCGGCCGCCGCGAGGGGGAGAAGCTGGGGGAAGTGCGGGAGGACAGCCTGCGCAACCTGTATATTTACCGCCGGGAGAACACCGGAAAGAAGCCGGTGGTGCTGCTGGATGCCCACAGTGACGAGGTGGGCATGATGGTGCAGTATGTCCACGAAAACGGACTGCTGCAGTTTGTGCCCCTGGGCGGCTGGTCCCCCGGTTCGTTTGCCGGGCACGCCGTGCGCGTGCGCAACCGGGAGGGGCAGTACATCCGCGGGGTGATCGCCTCGGTCCCGCCGCATTTTATGAAGGCCGCCGATAAGGGCAGAATGCCGGAGATCTCGGACTATCGCATTGATGTGGGGGCCTCCTCGGCCCGCGAGGTGGAGGAGAGACTGCACATCGGGGTGGCGGCCCCGGTGGTGCCCGAGACGGCGTTTCATTTTGACGAGGAGCGCGGCCTTTTCTCCGGCAAAGCGTTCGACTGCCGGGTGGGCTGTGCCGCCGTGCTGGAAACCCTGCGCCGTCTGCAGGGACAGGCGCTGGATGTGGATGTGGTGGGCTCGTTCTCCTCGCAGGAGGAGGTGGGCGAGCGCGGCGCCCGCGCCGTGGCCCACACCGTAAAACCCGCGGTTGCGCTGGTATTTGAAGGGGCCCCGGCCGACGATACCTTCACCCCCTCTTATGCCATCCAGACCGCCCTGGGGAAGGGGCCCATGCTGCGCCATTTTGACCGCTGCATGATCACCCATCCGCGGCTGATCCGCCATGCCCTGCAGGTGGGCTATTCCCATGGGATCCCGGTGCAGGAGGCCGTGCGGACCGGCGGCGGGACCGACGGGGGCATTTTCCATCTGCAGGAAGGCGGCGCCCCCAGTGTGGTGATCGGCCAGCCGGTGCGGTACATCCATGCGCCCTACGGCATTGCCTCGGTGCAGGATTTTGAAAACGGGGTGCGCCTGGCCGTGGAACTGGTGAAGTCTCTCACACGGGAGGTTCTCGCCGGATTATGAGGGGAAAGAATTTTTTGCAGGCGCCGCCGCCGCTTTTCCCGAAGATTCTGGTGGTGCTGGCGACCATGATCTGGGGCAGTGCCTTTCTGGTGATGAAGAACACACTGGATACCATGGGCCCCTACTATATTCTCGCCCTGCGGTTTACCATCTCCGCTGTTTTGCTGGCGATTTTCTGCGCGCCCCAGTGGAAGCGGGATTTTACCCCCTCCTTTTTGTGGGAAGGCGCGGTGATGGGAACGCTGCTGTTCTGGGGGTATGCGTTTCAGAGCATCGGCCTGACGGATACCACGCCGGGGAAAAACGCCTTTCTCACGGTGCTGTACTGTGTGGAGGTGCCGTTTTTGTGCTGGTTGTTCTACCGCCGCCGACCGGACCGCTTTGACGTGATCGGCGCCGGGATGTGCCTGATCGGGATGGGGCTGGTCTCTCTGGACGGGGCCCTGACCATGGGCTGGGGGGATCAGATGACCGTGGTGTGCAGTGTTTTCTACGCGCTGCATATTGTGGCGGCCTCTGCCTTTACCAAAAAGCACAATGCCATGCTGCTCACGGTGCTGCAGTTCGCCTTTTCGGCGGTGTGGGCCTGGGGATGCAGCCTGTTCACCGGGGAGGCGATCTTTCTCCCCACCGGGAATGAAGCGCTCAGTATTCTGTATATGGCGGTGTTCGCCACCTGTCTGGCGCTCAGCTTTCAGAATTACGGCGAAAAGCATTTGCCGGCGGCCCCGCTCTCCATTCTGCTGTCGCTGGAATCGGTGTTCGGGGTGCTGTTCTCGGTGCTGTTCGGTACCGAACGGCCGACGATCCCCATGCTGATCGGCTTTGCCGTGATTTTTGCGGCGGTGCTGATTTCCCAGACGAAGCTCAGCTTTCTGTCCCCGCTGCGAAAAAAGGAAGAAACAGCCGGGGAATAAATAAAAAAAGAGAAAGGCCCGGACGGCCTTCCGAAGAAGGAGAGCCGTCCGGGCCTTTTGCGTCTAAAATCAGGTCATGATGACAGGGAGCAGATGCCCCTGCCGGATTCCCAGCTTGTCTATGCACAGTACCCGGTGATGGGGATTCAGATCCCCCACCCGCCGCCGGTGATAGGCGACATAGTGCTGCCCATGAAAGCAAAACGCGCTGTTGTGGCCGGGACCGTCGGCTAGGGGACCGGCCCGGAGCACATCGGTGTCAAACTGAAATTCCGAGAAGGGGGCTGTGGCGCGGGCCGATTTTACACAGTACGTTCCGTTCATCCAGTTGCCGCTGGAATACATCAGGGTGTATCCTCCCTCCGTTTTCATCACAAAGGGGGCCTCCACATACTGATCCGGCGTGATTTCCAGGAATTTTCCCTCCTGGGCGCCGTGAACATCCAGGGCGGCAATGCCGTCCATGGCGTCCGCCATCCGGCACACCACCAGATGCCCCCAGCCGCCGTAATACAGATACACCGAACCGTCCTCGTCCCCAAACAGATGGGCGTCAATGGGCTGCGCCCCGAAATAAAAGCGGTTTAAAAGCGGGCGGCCATCCGCAAAAACATTGCGGAACGGGCCGCAGGGCGTGTCGCACACCCCCAGGTACAGCCCGCCCGGTTCGCCGTCGTGATGGATATCATTGGCGGCAAAAATCAGGTAATGGCGGCCGTTTTTCTCGATCTCGGTGGGAGCCCAGACGGCAAACTCCGCGCCTTTGAACGTGGTCATGTCCAGAATATCCCGGTGCACCTGAAAATGGATCAGGTCGCGGGTGGTCACCACATCCAGATTTTTCTGCTCCTCAAAGGGGAGAGAGCGGGTGACATACAGATAAACGGTGTCGCCGTACACGCGGGATTCGGGATCGGCGTACCAGCCGTCCACAACGGGGTTGTTCATAATCGTAACCTCCAATCGAAAAAGCGGGAAGGGTCAGATCCCATACAGCCAATCCAGCACCATGGGGCTGAGATCGTGGGTGGAAATCAGGTCGGCTCCTTTTTCAAGGGCTTCCTCCGCCTGCGTGAGGGAATCGCAGGAAAACAGGCAGGACCGCATCCCGGCCTGATGTACCCGGGCCCCGATTTCAGAGGAGAAATCGGAGAAAGCGAGGGTGACAAGGGAAATTTTCTGCTCTTGGCAGAAAGCAAGGCGAGTGGTCAGCTCTTCCTCCGTGCAGTCCGGGGGAATGTAATAGGCAATGGCATAGGGGAGATTCTGCTCCCGGAATTTTTCTACGTCCTTTTCCCGCTGCAGCCGTATCATCACGCGCTGGTTCAGGTCGGCGGGCAGCAGACGGGCCAGCTGGGTAAAGATCCGCTTTCGGTTGGAATCGGAGGGACGGCCGATATCCAGCATCCAGCGGGCTTGGGGATAGCGGGCAATCTCTGAGGTCAACCGCCCAAAATCGCAGGGGGGATACTTTCCAAAATAGCGCTGGGAGAGATACTCCGAGCGGGAGAGTCCCTCTTTCGGCTTTTCGGGCGGAGGGATCCCCAGCCTGCGGTAGGTGGCCTCGTTCCAGCCGTTCACACAGACCAGCTTTCCGTCGGAAGTGGGACGGATGTCCGCTTCGAAAAGGCGGAAACCTTTTTCATATGCCTCTTTGATGGTAACGGGCGAATTCATATTGTGGTACAGTACGCTTTTTCCGCCCAGGGCGGTTGCCATCAGGCGGCCCGACCAGGGGGTGGAAAAAGAGGAGGACGGGCGGCGGATTTTAGCCTGTTCCTCTTCCCGGCTGTATGTCCGGATAAAGTGCTCCAGTTCAGACAGAACTCCCCGTTTCTGGGTGCGGGAGGGGCTGGCCTCCTTTTCCCGCAAAGCCGCATCCAGCTGCTGCAGGGCCCGCTGGGCGCTCAACTCCCGGGGCAGGAGAAACCGCTCGGGGTGGCCGATTTTTTCGCCCCAGAACTGCAGCTTTGGATTCCACACCAGCCCGATTGAGGGAATTCCCAGGGAATACGCGACGATATTCGCGTGCATGCGCCCGGCGATGATTGCCCGAAAGCCCGAGATCGTCTCCACCAGTTCTTTTGCCTCCACCGGCCGGGGAACCATCCGGGTTTCCGCCTGTTCCGCCATCCCGCATTCCTCCAGGATTTCGTGGGCAAATTCCTCGTCGCTCGATACCCCGTTCGTAAATAATTTCCAGGGCAGATTGCGCTGTTCCAGACCATAGATCACTTCTTTCCAGAATTCCAGGAGGAATGTGCGGTCGATGGACGGTGTGCCATAGTCCGCAAAAATGCGGTGGCGCACAATACCCAGCCCAATTACCGAAGCATCCTTCTTTTTCTTTACTCCATAGCACTGCGCCGCCCATACCGCCGGATCCGATACGGTCCGCACCCGTTTTTCCCCGGTTTTCAGATAACAGCGCTGCAGGGTAGCGGCGTCATCGCGGATGGAAAATCCCTTCACCACCGGCAGGTTAAGAGCGTCCGCGAGCATGCGGCAGTTTTCATTTTTCCCATCATATCCTTCTACGCCCACGGCGTTGAAGAAAACCGGAATGTTATACTCCTGCGCCACTTGAAGAATGGATGGAACCAATTCGTAAAAGTGTTCACAGCGGAACTTAATAAGTCCGCCGCCGGCAAAAACGATCAGATCGGCCCGGGAAAGCCGGGCGGGGTCATGGCGGTAAATGTTATAGGGAATGATCCGAATTTTTGGGGCAAACGGCCGGGAGGAAATGCAGCGCAGCAGAAAAGCGGTGGTGTCCGCAATGACGCTGTCCCCCAGATTGTGATTCATAATTTCAACCAGAACAACACGGATGGTTTTCATAATCCAATCCCCTTTGCAGAAAATGTGGGTCAAAATCCGCGCCAAAAGAAAGGGTTTTACATAGAAAAATGCTAATTTTATTCTATCATGGTCCCTATCCTGCGTGCAAGGGGAAAAAGGCCGGCCCTGTAAAAACAGGGCCGGCCCGGGGGTGTTTTTGGAAAAGAGTTTCCCGGAGAAAATTACCGGGAAACCGGCGGGATGGGTGAAAGGGGATTCAGGCGGGAG
>JBJEQH010000216.1:0-6659 GCA_051881655.1 Candidatus Heritagella sp.
CCGAACAGCTGGATCACGTCCAGCGCCTGATTGCATTATGTGATCAGAGAAGCCTTTATATCAACCGCGAAAACCCGACGGAAAAAGACCTGGAAAAGGCCTATGCTCTTGAAAAGGAATACGCCAGATTGCATAAAGAGGAAAAACGGCTGGAAGAAGAACTGGAGAGAGTGGATAATATCGAGGTTGACCCGGAAGAGTTGGATCTATGACCATCCGGTTTTCTTTTTTATGGGATCTCCGTATACTTTTTGTCCCACAAGGTATATAATAGTCTCTGTAGACGGAAAAAGGACAGGCACCCTGTAAGACAGGAACGGCCTTACCGCACAGAAAAGGAGTTCTGATTTACTTATGAAAAAATATTTGGCTTTTTGTTTATCGGCCCTGCTGATCCTGTCGCTGACCACCGGCTGCGGTTCCCCCGCGGAAGAATCGGAGAGCTCCGTGCCGGAGAGCAGCCAGTCGGAGGAATCTTCGCAGGAATCCTCGGAGGAATCTTCCCAGGAGTCTTCGGAGTCTTCTCAGGAAGAGTCTTCGGAAAGCTCGAAGGAATCCACCCCCTCTTCCTCTCAGGAGAACAGTACGGTCCCCGCGGGCACCGATGTGGGCGCCTCTTTCTTCGATGACGCCGTGTTCATCGGCGACAGCATCTCCCTGCGCCTGACCATGTACTGCCAGGCGAACCCCGACGCCCTGGGGAAGGCCCAGTTTTTAACGGCCGGTTCTCTGGGCAGCGGCAACGCCCTGTGGGACGAGAACAGCCAGGACGCGGTGTTCCCCACCTATAACGGGCAGGTGGTCACCCTGCAGGACGGCGTGCAGAAGTGCGGCGCGAAGAAGGTCTTTATCATGCTGGGCATGAACGACGTGGGCCTGTACGGGGTTGAGGGCGCCCGGGATAACATGGAAACCCTGATCGGCCTGATCCTGGAGAAATCCCCCAACGTGACCATCTATGTGCAGAGCATGACCCCCATGCTGACCACCCATCAGCTGAAATACCTGAACAACCCCAATATCGAGGCGTACAACGAGCTGCTGCGCGAAATGTGCGCCGAGCACGGGTGGAACTTCGTGGATGTGGCCAGCGTGATGAAGGACAGCGACGGCGGGCTGATCCCGGCCTATTGCAGTGACGGCGGCGACGGCGGCATGGGCATGCATTTTACGAATGAAGGGGCCGTGGCGTGGGTAGACTATCTGCGCACTCATGTTTCCTGATTTTTACAGAGAAAATTCCATTTGCGTATCAAACAAAAAAGAAGAGAGGTGATTGTGTGAAACGAATTTGCACGGTGTGTTCTCTGGTGCTGTGCCTGCTGCTGGCCATGACGGCCTGCTCCGGCGGCAGCAGCGGCAGCGGGAAAACCGTGGATGTAAAGGCGGCGCTGGAGGAGATCCGCTCCACCTATGAATTCACGGATGTGATGGATGTGACCGACAACATGCTGATGTCCACCTATGGCATTGAAGCGGACGACGTAAAAAGCTACGCCGGAATCGTGGATGCCTCGGGGATTCGGGCGGCCGAGGTGATGCTGGTCGAGGCAAAGGATGCGGATTCCGCCGAGCGGGTGCGGGCCGCGCTGCAGACCCGGCTGGACAACCGCAGGGCACAGATGAAGGACTATCTGCCGGAGGTATACGCCACTTTGGAGAAGAGCAAGGTGAGCGTGTCCGATAATTACGTCGCGCTGATCTGCGACGAGAACCAGGACAAAATCCTCTCTCTGTACGAGGGCTGCTTCCGGTAATTTTCCTTTGACACACAAAAAGGGCACTTTTCCGTTTGGAAAAGTGCCCTTTTTCTCGGTTTATGGTCTTTTTACGGCCGCCGGATCCGGCTTTCCACCGTATCGGCCAGCAGCATTTCCGCCGGGCAGTCCCGGGTATAGGCGGGCCAGTGGGGAAGGCCCGGGCCGTTGGGATCCCCGGTTTTTGCAAAATTCGCCCAGTACGAGGAGATGATGTCCGACAGCGTGTAATCCCACGGGGTCATGGGGCGCCAGCAGCGCGACAGGGTGCCGAATTCATACCACAGCTCGGCACTGTGGAAGGCCCCGGCGTCATCCCCGGGCAGCTTGCGGTCAAAATAATAGAGGTGAACCGGCTTTCTGCCGTTGCGCAGGCTGTTCTCCCCAAAACGGATGGCGCCCTTGCGCAGCGGGTACCCGTCCTCCCAGCCGATGTCGTTCCCGGTGGAGCCGATCAGAATATCCGCGTCCCAAAGGGGCGAGGCCGTGGGATCGAGCACGCTCTCGTCAATGACGATTCCGTCGGCATGGGGGCCCCAGCCCAGCTCGCCGAACTCCTCCTTCACGGCATACCACTGATCCCGCAGCTCGGCCGCCCCGCATGCGCGCAGCTGCCGGATGGTGGATACGCCCATTTTCTCCATCAGGGCCGACGCCGCCCGGATATCCATTTCCTCGGTGCGGTCCGCCCCGGCAAAGCCGTACCCGCTCTGCAAAATCGCGCGCCGGAACAGCCCGCGGGCCTTGGGGCTGTGCAGCAGACACCGCACGCTCATGCAGCCGGCCGACTGGCCTGCCACCGTCACATTGTCCGGGTCCCCGCCGAAGTCGGCGATGTTCTCCTTCACCCAGGTGAGGGCCGCAATCTGGTCCAGAATGGCGTAATTGCCCGCAACCCCCTCCGGGCTCTCCTCCTTCAGCTCCGGGTGCGTCAAAAAGCCCAGGGCGCCGGTGCGGTACTGGATGCTGACATAGATGACCCCTTTTTTCACAAAGGTCTCGCCGTCAAACTCCTTTTCATGGCTGTTGCCGTGCAGGAACGCCCCGCCGTGGATCCAGACAAAAACCGGCATGGGCGACGCAGGCTTTTCCTCCGGCGCGCAGACATTCAGGTACAGGCAGTCCTCGCTGCACACAAAGTTCTCGTTGTGGAAGAACTCCTTCTCACAGAAAGAGCCCGGCTCGAAAAACCGCTGCCACGCAACCGCGGGGTACTGATCCGCCTCGCGGATCCCCTCCCAGCTCTCGGGGGGCTGCGGCGCGCGAAAGCGCAGCTCGCCCACCGGCGGCGCGGCAAACGGAATGCCCTTAAAAAGCTCGATGCCCTCGTGCTCCCCCGGCACACCGCGCACCTGGCCGTATTTTGTCTGACGAACGCTCATGGTTGTGTTCTCCTCTCTGCTTCTTTCCAAAAAGGGGGAAGAGAAACCCCGCCGTTTTTCCGGTCCCCTTCCCCGCTTTTTCCCTGTGCTCTCAGCCGTTAATCTTCTTCAGCGTCTCTTCCAGCATGGCCTCGGTGAAAACTCCGCCCGAGAAGCTGATCGCCTGGCGCAGGGGCATATCCTGCATTATGGCGGCCACCATGTCCGCGGTGCTCTCGCCCAGTGCCTCTGCATTTTCGCTGTCGGAATCCATGATATTCACATTCCGGATCAGCTCCTGGGCAACGGCCGCCGCCTTGGGGTCGCTCATCAGGTCGCCGAACGTGCTGTTGCGGGTGAAGGTTCTGGGCACCTGCACGGTGGAATGAATCTTGACCGGCAGGGAGAGCACCAGATCGCGGGAGCTTCTCGCCGCCCACAGGGTGTACTCCCCGGTTTCCACATGCCAGTCGCGGAGCTCGGTGTTGTAGTACGCAAACGAGCGCTTATCAAGCGTGAAGGAGACTTCCTTCTCCTCGCCGGGCTGCAGCTCGATCTTTACAAAGCCCTTCAGCTCGCGCACCGGGCGCATCACCCTGCCCTGTCCGGGCTGCATGTACAGCTGGACCACTTCTTTTCCGGCGCGGTCCCCGGTATTCTTCACCTTCAAAGTGACCGTCAGCGTGTCAGTGTCGTCCATCTCCGCCTTGTCGGCCTTCAGATCGCGGTAGGCAAAGGTGGTGTAGGACAGGCCGTGCCCAAAGGGGTACAGCACCTCCATCTCCTTTTTGTCGTAATAGCGGTAGCCCACATACACGCCCTCGCGGTACTCGGTGATGTCGCCCTCGCCCTGATAATAGAGGTACGAGGGGTTATCCGACAGCTTTTTGGGGAACGTCTCGGCCAGACGGCCGCTGGGGTTCACCTTGCCGAACAGCACATCCACCACGGCGCCGCCCACGGCCTGGCCGCCGAGATAGGCCTCCAGAATGCCCTTGACCTGATCCTTCCACGGCATGACCACCGGGGAACCGTTGTGCAGGACCACCACGACGTTCTTCTGCACCGCGCAGATGTCCTCAATCAGCCGGTTCTGGCAGGTGGGCATATCCAGATGGGTGCGGTCGTACCCCTCCGATTCAAAGGTATCCGGCAGCCCGGCGAAAATCACCGCCACATCGGCCGCCGCCGCGGCCTCGACGGCCTGTTTGTGCAGATCGGGAATCACCGCGTCCTCTTTGGTGTCGTACCCCTGCGCATAGGTCACCTCGCAGAGCTCCTGTACGGCCTCGAGGGCGCTGGTCACTTTATGGGAATTGATATGGGAGCTGCCGCCGCCCTGATAGCGGGGCGAGGCCGCAAATTTGCCGATAAACGCGATCTTTTTCTTCGGGTCCAGCGGCAGAATGTTCTCCTCGTTGCGCAGCAGCACCATGCACTCCGCGGCCGTTTTGCGGGCCAGCGCGTGATCCTTCTCGTGATCGAAAACAACGCCGCTCTTCTTCTGCTCCACATAGCGGTATACGATCTCCAGAATCCGCTCGCAGGCCGTATCCAGCACCTTTTCATCCAGCGTGCCCTCTTTCACGGCGCGGACAATCTTTTCGTCCCCCACCGTGCTGCCGCCGGGCATTTCCAGCTCCAGCCCGGCCTTCAGGCTGTCCACACGCTCGTTCACGGCGCCCCAGTCGCTCATCACATACCCGTCAAAGCCCCATTCGTCCCGCAGAATCTCGGTTAAAAGCCGGTGGTTCTCCGAGGCGTACACACCGTTAATCCGGTTGTAGGAGCACATCACCGTCCAGGGCTTTGCCTCCTTGACCGCCGTTTCAAAGGAGGCCAGGTAGATCTCGCGGAAGGTGCGCTCGTCGATCTCGCTGCTGGAGGACATACGCCGGTGCTCCTGGTTATTGGCGGCGAAGTGCTTTAGGCTGGTGCCCACATTCTGGCTCTGCACCCCTTTGATATGGGCGGCCGCCATCTGGGACGAGAGGTACGGATCCTCGCTGAGATACTCGAAATTGCGTCCGCACAGCGGAGAGCGTTTGATATTGGCCGCCGGCCCCAGGATGACCGAGACGTCCTCGGCCTGGCACTCCTCGCCGATGGCCTGCCCCACACCGTAGACCAGATCCCGGTCAAACGAGCTGGCCAAACACGAACCGGTGGGGAAGCACACCGCCGGAATGCTGTCGTTAATGCCCAGATGATCGCCCACCTGGGCCTGCTTGCGCAGCCCGTGGGGGCCATCCGATACCATAACCGAGGGAATCCCCAACCGGTCAACGGGTTTCGTATGCCAGAAATCGAGGCCCGAGCACAGGCCGGCCTTTTCCTCCAGCGTCATCTGTGCCACCAGTTTTTTGCAGTCCATTTTTCAACACTCCTTCAAAAAAATCAACCCATACGGGCGCAGTTGAACCTTACTCTTTTATTATAGCGGAAAATCATAAGTATTTCCACAAAAAACCAAAAATTTGTACAGACAGGTGGTGTGGATTTTCACAGGAACCCCCGCGGGCGGCTCAGTAGCAGCCAAGGCTCATTGCCGCATGGTAGGCGGTGTGGATGCAGGTTTTTACCCGCCCCACTTTGCCGCAGTCGCCAATGCGGTAGAAATCGGGCGCACAGGCGCGATAGGCCTCGGCCTGCATCCCGCGGCTCTTCATCCCGGCGGCCAGCACGATGGAGTCCGCCGGAACCTCAAACCGGTTCCCCTTCCGGTCCTCCACCATCACGCCCGTTTCGGTCACCGCCACGCAGGAGGTACCGGTCAGCGCGGTGACCTTCTGCTCCACCTGCTCCCGCACGGCGGGACCGTAGTGCACATTTCCGTCTTTGGCGATGAGATCCTCCCGCTCCACCACCGTCACTTCATGGCCCCGGTCCGCCAGATAGACGGCCGTTTCCGCGCCGACCAGGCCGCCGCCGATGACCACCACTCGTTTTCCCAGGGCGTCGGGCGCCTGATAGGCCTCGGTGCTCAGGGTGACGCGCCCGGGCACCAATCCCGCGATGGGGGGAAACACGGGATCCGACCCGATGGCCAGCATCACGGCATCGGGCTGCAGGGCGGCCACCATTTCGGGGGACGCCTCGGTGTTCAGATGCACCTCGACGGCGTGGCGGTTCACCTCGCGGATCAGGTACTCCTTAAAGCGGTGCAGGTCAAATTTGTTGACCGTATCGAAATCGGTATAGGTGAGCAGCCCGCCCAGATGGTCCGATTTTTCCAGCAGAATCACCTGATGCCCCCGCTCGGCGGCCGTGATGGCCGCCTGCATCCCGGCGGGCCCCCCGCCCACAATGACGGTCTTCAGCCGGCGCTCGGGCTGGGGCCAGGCGTTTTTCAGCCGGCTCTCGTGCCCGGCCAGGGGATTTACATCACAGCTGAACCGGTCATGGGCGCACATCTCCCCGATGCAGTTGGTGCAGCGCAGACAGGGGCGGATCTCGTCCGCCCGGCCCCGGCGGGCCTTGTTGGCCCAGTGGGGATCGGCAATCTGGGCGCGGCACATGGCAATGCAGTCCGCCTGCCCCT
>JBJEQH010000217.1:0-6657 GCA_051881655.1 Candidatus Heritagella sp.
AAAAATCGTTTCTTATGGGTCATTACAGATCGTACCACACGGGCGGATCCGTTGGGGGATAAGGCGCGCACATATTGAGTACATACGGCCATTTCCCCTCGTCCTGAATCAGGAACCCGTAAATCAGTCCCATATGCCGGTGCCAATGGCGGAACTGCCCCAAAATCAGCTTCAGACGGGAATAGTCGCACCCCTCCGGATTCTCCCCCAGCGCTGCATCCTCCAATCCTTCCAGATAGGATTCAATTTTCCGCCGGATAGCGGTTTTGTAGGCGGTGATCTCCTGCCGGGAGATCCGCTCGTCTTTTGGCACAAGATTCAGGTCATTGAGCCCATTTTGGTGAAAGGATGGCTCCTGATACCGGGGATCACAGGGGTTGATGTACCAGCGGTCCATGGAATAGAGCATGTGGTACACGTACTTCCACATGGGAATGCCGTCATACCGTTTCTCCCACAAAGAATCCGGAATGCAGGCGATCAGATTCTCGGTTTCCCACAGGGCCCGGGCTGTCAGTTCCCGGATATCATCACACAGTGTCAAAGAAATCCCTCCTGTATGTAATTTTTTTTCGTGACCGTTCTTTCATGGAAAAAATCCCCGAATGCAGAGAGCGTTTTCCTGCATTCGGGGAGGGTTGCCGACGGAAGGAATATTCCGCATTTCCCAGAAGGCTGGAAAATGCGGCTTTATCCGATATGCCAGATCTCCTCGGCGTACTGCCGGATGGTCCGGTCACTGGAGAACTTGCCGGCATTGGCAATGTTCATCAGCGAACGGCGGGCGGCCGCCTTTTCATCCTGCAGATCCCGGATGGCGCGCAGCTTTGCGTCCACATAAGCGGGCAGATCCAGCAGGAGGAAATAGTGATCGGGCTTGTGCCAGCTGGCGCCCTTCAAAAGGGCATTATACAGCTCGCGGAACATACCGGTGCCATTGTCATCAAACGTGCCGTCCACCAGCGTGTTCACCACGCGGCGAACCCGCTCGTTTTCGGCCATAATGCGGTTGGGATCGTATGTGCCGCGGATTTTCTCGATATCCTCGACCCGGGCGCCAAAGATATAGTTGTTCTCTTCTCCGGCTTCCTGCACAATCTCAATGTTGGCTCCGTCATACGTTCCCAGCGTGACGGCGCCGTTGAGCATGAACTTCATGTTGCCGGTGCCGCTGGCCTCGGTGCCGGCGGTGGAAATCTGTTCGCTGATGTCCGCCGCGGGGATCAGCTTTTCCGCATAGCTGACGTTGTAGTTCTGCACGAACAGCACCTGCAGCCGGTCCCGGGTCTCGGGATCCTGGTTGACCAGTTTGGCCACCTCATTGATAAATTTGATGATGGCTTTGGCCCGGAAATAACCGGCGGCACTCTTGGCGCCGAACAGGAAAACAGTGGGCGGGAAGTCCTGAATGCGGCCTTCCTTCAGGCCATAGTAGAGATCGAGAATGGAGAAGGCGTTGAGCAGCTGGCGCTTGTACTCGTGCAGGCGCTTGATCTGCACATCGAACACGAAGTCCGGCGACAGAGTGACCTGCTCATTCTGCTGTACATACCGGCACAGCTCCTCTTTGTTCCGGCGCTTAATGGCGGTCAGTTCTTTCAGAGCGCTGTCGTCATCCTTCCAGGCTTCCAGTTTTTTCAGCTGGGTCAAATCCGTAATCCAGCCGTCCCCGATGCGCTCGGTGATAAAACGGGCCAGTGCCGGGTTGCACAGGGCCAGCCAGCGCCGCTGGGTGATCCCGTTGGTCTTGTTGTTAAAGCGCTCGGGGTACAGGGCATACCACTCGCGAATGGTATCCGTTTTCAGAATTTCGGTGTGGATCTCGGCCACGCCGTTGGTGGAGTGGCAGGCGTATACCGCCATGCGGGCCATATGCACCATTCTGTCAGCGATTACTTCGTAGGCGGGCAGATCCTCGCGGGCAATGCCGCGGGAAACCAGCTCGCGGCGCAGGGCGTTGTTGATCATCACGACATAGGGGTACACCTGGGGAATCACATCGTTAAACAGCGGGACATACCACTTCTCCAGGGCCTCGGCCATGATGGTGTGATTGGTATAGGCAAAAACCTTCTGTACAATGGCAAACGCCTGATCGAAATCCAACAGCTCCTCTTCCATCAGGATGCGCAGCAGCTCGGGAATCGCCACCGTGGGATGGGTGTCATTCAGCTGGATGGCATAAGCATCCGCGAAATGGGAGAAATCATGCCCCCAGCGCTTGCGGTACTCCCGCACCAGAGTGTGAAGCGAAGCGGCCACAAAGAAATACTGCTGCTTCAGGCGCAGGCGGCGGCCCTCGTCGGTGTCGTCATTGGGGTACAGCACGTCCGTAATGGTCTCGGCCATGTTGCTGTCGGAAAAGCTCTGGCTGTATTCCTGGCGGTTGAAATGCGCCAGATCCATTTTGGTCACGGGCTCCGACTGCCACAGGCGCAGGGTGTTGACGGTTTTTCCGCCCCAGCCGATGACCGGCATATCATAGGGGACAGCCCAGACCGTCTGGTCTTTAAAATGGATCTGGACGCGCTCGTCCTCTCGGCGGACGCTCCACGGATCGCCAAAACGCAGCCAGTCATCCGGGATTTCACGCTGAAACCCATTTTCAAAGTACTGTTTGAAAAGGCCATAGCGGTAGCGGATGCCAAAGCCGTACAGCGGCAGATCCAGCGAGGCCGCGCTGTCCAGGAAACACGCCGCCAGCCGGCCCAGACCGCCGTTGCCCAGCGCGTCGTCCTCAATTTCCTCCAGAGAATGCAGGGAAAGACCGTGGCCTTTGCAGAATTCGTCGGCCTGTTCGAGCAGCCCCAGATTCAGCAGGTTGCTGAATACCAGGCGGCCCATCAGGAATTCGGCGGACAGATAGCACGCAATGCGTTCGGGCTTTTCCTTTCCCCAAACGGGCTGTAGTTCGCACATGGCGGATTTACTGATCGCGGTATACAGTTCTTTTGTTGTGGCTGTTTCCGGTGTTTTACAGAAATCAGCCGCCAGAATCTCGGAAATTCTGGCCTGAAACGGTGTCATTGGAAGCACTCCTTTCATAATGCGGCATAGAAGAAAGAGAGGGCGGAAGAGAAGTCTCCCCTCCGCCCTGTCATGGGGTTACATTGCCAGTATGGTTGAGAAAAACGCTGAATATACAAAGGGGGATTCCCCTGTGAAAATTTCAGCGGCAGGTCAGCTCGGTCAGCTCCCGAATGCGGGCAGCCAGTTCCTCGCTGGCGGCACCGGGAACCATGCGCCACTGCCAGTTGATGCCGCCCAGCGTAGAGGGCACGTTCATTCTGGCCTCGCCGCCCAGGTTCAGATAATCCTGCATGGGGGTCACGCACAGGTTGGCCGTGCTCATCATGGCGCAGCGGATAAAGGCCCAGGCGCCCTTTTCCTTATCACAGACATCCAGATACTTCTTGGCGTGCTCCACATCCGCCGGATCCGCTGTATCAAACCAGCTGCGGGTGGTGTCATTGTCGTGGGTACCGGTGTAAACCACACAGTTGTGGTCGTAGTTGTGGGGCAGATAATCGCTCTCTTCGCGGGAATCAAAGGCAAACTGCAGCACCTTCATGCCCGGGTAACCGGTGTCCTCGCGCAGCTGGATGACATCCGGCGTTAGATATCCCAGGTCCTCGGCGATCAGATTCACCTGGCCCAGATGGCGTTTGACCGCATTGAAGAAATCCATGCCGGGGCCGATGCGCCACTGGCCGTTTTCGGCGGTCTGATCCCCGTAAGGAATGGCATAGTAACCGGCAAAGCCGCGGAAGTGGTCGATACGGGTGACATCGAACATGCTGGTGATATGGCGCAGGCGGCGAATCCACCAGTCGTAATCGGTTTCCTTCAGATAGTCCCAATTGTAAATGGGGTTGCCCCACAGCTGGCCCGTCGCCGAGAAAGCATCCGGCGGGCAGCCGGCCACGTCGATCGGATCGCAGTTTTCATTCAGCATAAAGACCTTGCCGTCGGCCCAGGTGTCGGCGCTGTCCATGGCCGCATAAATCGGGATATCGCCGATCAGGGCGATGTCATTCTCATGGGCGTAATTGCGCAGGGCGTTCCACTGCTTGTAGAAATGATACTGAATGAAGCAGTAGAAATCAATGTCCTCCTTCACTTCCTGGCGCCAGTAATCCATGGCGGCGGGTTCGCGGCGCTTGATGTCCTCATCCCACAGGCTCCAGGGGCGCAGGCCCATCCGGTTCTTAATCCCCATATACAGGGCATAATCCTCGATCCAGCCGGCGTTTTCCTGGCGGAACTGATGAAGAGCCGGATCATCCTTGCCGCGGGCGAACGCCTGACGCAGCAGAGTAAGGCGGTTGGCCTCAATCACATAGTAGTTTACCCGGGCGGGGTTGTTGCCCCAGCTGTAAGAGCGGCACTCCTCCTGGGTCAGCAGGCCCTCTTCGCACAGGATGGAAAGGTCGATCAGATACGGGTTTCCGGCAAAGGAGGAATAGCTCTGGTACGGGCTGTTGCCGTAGCCGGTGGGGCCCACCGGCAGCATCTGCCAATAGCTCTGGCCGGACTTTTTCAGAAAATCAACAAATTCATAGGCCGCCTTCCCCATGGTGCCAATGCCGTATTCCGACGGCAGGCTGGTGATAGAAAGCAAAATACCCGAAGCGCGCTGGTTGCTTTTTTTCATATCGTCAAACACTCCCCTGAACCGGCAAAAGCCGGTGATTTCCTTTATATTCCTTCTCATTTTAACAGGAAGGAATACGGCCGTCAATAAAAGAAAAATGGCAAATACGAGGGAAACCGTTGCATTTTCATGTGTTTTTTGTGCAACATTCTCCCGAAAAGTCAAATTCCCGGCACAGAATCGGCGGAATTTCCAGCAGGCTGCCGCAAACCCGATGACACAGTGCGGCGATTTCCGGGGTGGCCGGCAGCAGATCGGGGACCATGATCGGAATCATTCCGGCGGCCGATGCGGCGCGGATCCCATTGTGCGAGTCCTCCAGCACCAGGCACCGCGCGGGGGATACGTTCAATTTCCGGGCGGCCGTCTGATAAATATCGGGGAACGGTTTGCTGCGGGTGACCTCATCCCCAAAGGTGAATACGGAGAACCAGGGAGCCAGAGACAGCTTCTCCAGCTGCGGCATGGCGATGGCCCTGGCCGTCGAGGTGACCACCCCCGCCGGGCAGGAGCAGCGCCGCAGAAAAGCGAGCAGGGGAAGGATCCCTTCTTTTAGGGGAATTCCCTCTTCCTCCTGCAATTGGCGGCGGATCGAGCGGGAGAGCGACGAAAAATCCTCGTATGAAATGCCGGGGAACATCGAAAGGAACAGTTCGCGGGAGTGACGGGTGTTGGCGCCGATGCACAGGTGGGCATACCGATCCACTTCCCCGGCAGGCAGGCCGAAGTGCGCGCCCGCTTTTTGGCAGGCGGTGATCCCTCCGCTCTCCGAATCAATCATCAGCCCGTCCATATCAAAGAAAACAGCATCGAGTTTCATGGGAGTCTCCTTCTTCGGTTACAGAAAAAAGCCGCTGCGGCTTATCGGGTAAGCGGCAGCGGCTTTTTGCAACGGGCAGAAATCAGGCGTTCTTACCCTGGATGTACTTATCAATCGAGGCAGCAGCGGTCTTGCCGGCACCCATGGCCAGAATAACCGTCGCAGCGCCGGTCACGGCATCACCGCCGGCGTATACGCCTTCGATAGAGGTCAGGCCGTTATCGTCGGCGATGATCTCGCCCCACTTCTTGGTTTCCAGACCGGGGGTGGTCTTCTTCAGCAGCGGGTTCGGGGAGGTGCCCAGCGACATGATCACGCAGTCCACTTCCATCTCAAATTCACTGCCGGCAACGGCAACAGGACGGCGGCGGCCGGAAGCATCGGGCTCGCCCAGTTCCATCTTGATGCACTTCATGCCCACAACCGTGCCGTACTCGGGGTCACGCGGATTCTGGGTGGGAGCGGCCACGATCTCGACCGGGTTGCACAGGGTCTTGAAGATAATACCCTCTTCCTCGGCATGCTCTACTTCTTCCTTACGGGCGGGCAGCTCTTCCATACCGCGGCGGTATACGATGTATACGTTCTCGGCACCCAGGCGCTTGGCCGTACGGGCGGCGTCCATGGCAACGTTGCCGCCGCCGACGATCGCCACATTGCGGGCCTGCCAGATGGGGGTGGTGGAATCGGACTGATACGCCTTCATCAGGTTGGAGCGGGTCAGGAACTCGTTGGCGGAGAATACGCCCTTCAGGTTCTCGCCCGGGATGTTCATAAAGCGGGGCAGACCGGCGCCGGAGCCAATGAACACGGCCTCGAAGCCATATTCGTCCTTCAGCTCGTCGATGGTCAGCACGCGGCCGATTACCATGTTGGTCTCAACCTTTACGCCCAGCGCCTTCAGGTTGTCCACTTCCTTCTGCACGATGGCCTTGGGCAGACGGAACTCGGGGATGCCGTAAACCAGCACGCCGCCGGCCAGATGCAGGGCTTCGAAAATGGTGACATCATAGCCCAGCTTGGCCAGATCACCGGCGCAGGTCAGGCCGGCAGGGCCGGAACCAACCACAGCCACCTTGTGGCCGTTCTTTTCGGGCATATCGGGGGCAGCGGTGCTGTGGGAGTTGTGCCAGTCGGCCACAAATCTCTCCAGACGGCCGATGCCGACGGGCTCACCCTTAAT
>JBJEQH010000218.1:0-6611 GCA_051881655.1 Candidatus Heritagella sp.
CTTTTTTCAAGAAATTCCGGAGGATTTCCCTGAAAACACAGCAAAAAGCCCGGCCTTTTACAAGGCCGGGCTGTGGATATGTATGGAATTATTCCTCCAGAGAGGTAACGATCAGTTTGCTTTCAATGGCTGCGGCGAGCAGCTCATGCTTGTTTTTATAGCCGCAAGTTTCCACCATCTTATCCAGATTCCAGCGGACACCCACATTGGTAAGTTTCAGTTCGGCGGCGATTTCGTCATAGGTCAACCCATGTACATAACGCCGGAGAATCTCGATCTGACGGGGAGTCAGTTTTGAGGACAGCGCGTCCTTCATTTCCACCTCCGGAGAAGTATCAGGAAAGCGGTGGCCGCCGGCAAGCGTTTGGTCGATCACCTTCATAATATCCTCGTCACCGTGGTCCTTGTACCACAGGCTGTCGGCACAGCCGCGTCTTGCCTGGGCCAGAATATCCGGGTCAACCAGTGAGGTGACAACGATCACCTTGGTATGGGGGCAGGCTTCTTTGATGCGCTTTCCAGCGGCAAGTCCGGAATGGTTGTGCAGCGTCTGCACATCCATCAGCACAAGATCAATTCTGCTTTCCCTGCAAGCCTTTTCGGCTTCAAAGGCATCTCTGAAAACTCCCGCCATATGAAAGCGCGGGTCTTTTTCAAACAGATTGGAAAAGTGTGTCTGCACATATAGGTTGTCATCTACAAGAATCGTTTCGATCATAACTCCTTCTCCTTTCTCGGCAAATTGAGTATCAGGGCAAAGACGGGGCTGTGGGAGAGACTCATTTCACCGCCGGCTGCCTCCACGCTCTTTCGCAGGTTGGACAGCCCGCCGCCTTCGATAATCTTTCCCCTCGGTACTTCGCCGTTATTGGTAATCGTGATATGCCAGATATCCACACGCTCGGTGATCTCCACCGTTACCCGGTTGCCTTTGGCGTGGTTGACGCAGTTGGTCACGCATTCTCTTGCTGCCGCAACGATCAGACTCTCGTCTGCGGTATCCTGCGGAATACTGCCTTTCAGGATCAGGCTCACCTTCATTGCAGCAGCCTTTTGTCTTGCTTCCTCAAAGGTATCGTGGGGGGCCGGCCGGTCATTGGTCAGATAACTCACGGCGTCCTGCAGGATGGCAAGCTGTTTATCCATGTCTCCGTCCGCTTCGTGGTTCATCATATCGGAAATGGCAATCAGGCTTGCGCCGATATTATCGTGTATCCGCATTTTCAGATCCAGAAGTTCCTGCTCCCGGATACGGTCAGCCAGCCGGTCATACATCCGGCGCAGTTTTTCATTGACTGCTTTCAGCTCTTCGTTGTCCGCGCGCAAACTCTCGTTGGCTTCATGCAGCGCGGTCACATCCTGTGCCGTAAACTGGCAGATTCCGTCCGGCAGTTCTGACCGGCGGAACCTCCATATCGTTCCGTCAGAAAACCGATACAATACCGGGTCATCCGAAATCTTTCTGACCCTACTTTTTTTCGGGGGTGAGATAAGGGCATTTTCCAGTTCCCCGGCTGTCTGCGGATAACTGCCCAAAAGCTCCGAGGACAGCTTGCCCATCTGCCGGTTGCAAAGAATGATCCGGCCCGAAGCATCCGCAAAGCACACGCCGGAAGAAAGGTCGTCCGTGGCCTCCTTGATCGCATAGGGTGACAAGTGATTTCTGCGGTATTTCAGACAGAATACCGTTTCGACCGGAATGTGAATCAACGCTACGATCACCGCAATCGCTGCAAGAAGCACAGGGGCGGCGTCAATGCAGGAATAAAGACCGCTCATCATCAGCAGCACTGCCGCCATGCCATATCCGAGCATCATATGTACGGAGCGCCCGGTACGGGAGATTTTATTGAGCATAATCAGGATGATTTCCCCTAACGCTGAAAAAGACAGGAGGAGCAGCAGCAACGTCCGTATAGAAGCAGAAAGCTCACACATCTGCATCATACCGCCTCACCTCCTTCCAGAGGAAGCAAAAGCTCCGTTCCGTCCGTTTCGTTGCAAACAGACACGGACGGGTACTTTTGCAAAAGCGATAAAAAATCACCGTCTCCGTCCGCAAAAATACTGATACGCACTTTCCCTTTGACAGAGGTGACCCGAACATCAATACTCCGCAGGGAATCCAAGGTTGCCTCCACCGTATCCTCAAAAAACTCGTAAGCAAGCGCCAGCGTTTTTCCCTTTTGATACTCTTTTCCCGTATTGACCAGATAGCGACCCTGCACATTCATCAGAGAAAGAGAACGGTAGGATTCTCCCAGCGCACCGCTTAACTTGCTTTCCGGCAGGGTGGGCGTACTGTCAATGCAGAGGATCATATCTTTTCTTCGTTTGATAAAGCTGCCCAGTACGGCGATCTGAGACAGAAGGCATTTTTTCTCCTGCGGATCTGCCGAATTTTGATACCGAGAAACCAGCCGGCTGATTTTATCGATCTGTGTCTGCGTACTTCGCTGGAGCAGGTCATACAGACGGTTCTGCTCTTCCACGACCTTGTGCCCTTTCTCGCGCTCATACTCAAGCTGAAGCAAGCCGTTACGGTCCGCCAGTTCTTCCTGCATATCCTCCAGCTTTTCCCGCATGCTCAACAGTTCCGACATATCCTCAGTCCAGATGGCGTGTCCGCCGTGGATCGGCATATTGTGAAGCCGCTTTCCGTCAGAAAGCATGATGGGTTCTTTTTCGGCTGCACGCATTTGTTCCGCAGGTATCTGCTGAGCATCTTTGGAAGCGTACCGGACGGAATAATCGTTATCTGTAATCTGGGCTGGGATATCGGCCGCTTTTGAAAACAGCTCCTCATATCGCGTGTTCGCCTGAATCAGCCCGCATTGGATACAGCTCTCCAGTACAGCGGTAAATAACAGGCAGAATACAACGGTCATGTCGGCGGCAATGAGTTTCATCCACGGCATACTGTAACACGCGCCATAAAGCAGCGCCAGTATAATGGGAAGAAAGGGCAGCAGTAAGACCCGGCGGCTTCTGGAAATACGGCACTTTATCAGCATGGTGACCAGTGCTGTCAAAGCGCAGAGAACCATCCATCCAACGGCCAGAAAATAGGTGATGCCATACCGGTAGTCATTCATCCATACCGCCGCATCTGTGGGAAAAATAAACACAAGCTGATGAAGATCATTGGTCAGCACCAACAGCAAAAGGAGGATGGCGGGGATGTACAGCAGGTGGATCCATTTCGGCAAACGAAAGTTGTCCGGTTTCCCCAGTGACACGGCGACAAATACCGCCAGCAGCGGAATGAGCAGCATGGGCAGATAGTACAGATACCAGAGATGGCGCATCAACCATGCGCACTCATCCAATGAATACCGGATTCCCCTGACCGCGATCCAGAACCCCATCAGCAAAGAAATGGCGATGAGATAACGGCGCACCTGCGGCTGGATGATCCGGTTGTAGGCGGAAATCCCCCATACTGCGAACAATCCCATATAAATACAGGTACGAAGGAGGATGAAAAGCAGATCGAGCTGCTCGTTTACCAAAAAGCCGATCTGCCGAAGCGCGGCTGCCGCGAGAACAGCCAGGAGGGCATAAAGAAAAGCGCTGTGTTTTTTGAGGTTGATTTTTTGCACGGCGGCTCACTTCCCTTTTCCTTTTGCGGACGGAGAGTTTTTCCCGGCGGTTCCGTAACCGGGGACGGAGCGCGATTTCTGCGCGGATATGGCGGCACCGTATTATGGTACAAGGCCATTTTATCATGCCGCTTCCCGCCTTTCAATCGGAAATTGCCGGGCGGTGTATCCGAAAGGGGCAGTCTGTCCTGCCCCGCAGCCCTTCTCCCCCCGGCACGCTGTTCTTCCTCTCTTTCATCCGGTACGGGAGAAAAAGAAAACCGGCGGGACAAATGCCCCGCCGGCTGAAGTTCCACTTTTTGTTTGTAAAAGGGGAGAATGCCCGCTGTCAGAGGATATCGTTGGCCGCGTGATAACCGCTGCGGATGGCAGAGGCGATATCCGCCGTGCGCTCGCCGGCGCAGTCGCCCGCGAAGGTGACCGGGCAGGCAATGCCGGAAACATCCCATTCGTTTTTCTTCGAACCCAGGGCGTTTACGATGGTGTCGGCCGGGATGGTCACTTCCGTCTCATCCTGCGTATTTACCGCATAAATCACGTTGTCCTGAATGCGGTTGACCTTGGTGTTGACCAGCTGCTTAACCTGATGTTCGGCAAAATCCTTCGTGATCAGGGGCATAACAGTACCGGATTCCCCGGCGGCGATCTGGCCCATCATCTCGACGATCGTGACGGACAGCCCTTTGTTCGCGAGATACTCGGCCGTTTCCGTGCCGACCAGTCCGCCGCCCAGTACCACGCACCGGCCGGAGACTTCGGCGCCGCCCAGTACATCCCAGGAGGAGACCACCCGGCTGTTTTCCACCGGCATGGGCAGGGCCATGTTGTGGGCGCCCACCGCTACGATGCAGTGGTCAAAGCCGTTGATTTCAGCTGCCGTAACCTCGTGATTCAGGCACAGCTCCACACCCAGGGTGGGCAGAATCTTCTCGTAGTACTCCACGGCGCGCAGAATCTCGCTCTTGCGCGGGGGTACCGCTGCCAGCAGAATCTGGCCGCCCAGCTTACCGGCCTTCTCAAACAGCGTGACTTTATGGCCGCGCTTGGCCGCCACGCGGGCAGCCTCCAGCCCGGCGATGCCGCCGCCGATGACGGCGACCTTTTTGGACGATTCCGCGGGCTTAAGAAAGATGGTGGCTTCGTCGCCGTTTTCAGCGTTGAGCACACAGGAGATGTACCGGCGGCCCTGAATGGCGTCTACGCAGCCCTTGTTGCAGTTCAGGCACTCGCGGATGCATTCGCCGCTGGCCACTTTGTTGGCGATATCGGGGTCCGTCAGCAGGGAACGGCCGTATCCGATCACATCGGCATCGCCGTCGGCCAGAATCTTCTCACCGGCCTCCACCGAGACAACGCGGCCCACGGTGGCCACGGGGATGTGAACGACGTTCTTCACCTTGCGGGCAACCGGCAGCGTCCAGTTATAGGGCATGGAACCCATGGGCGGAATGGTATCGCCCATGTTGCCGGTGTGGTTGGCCTGCGCCACCTGAATCATGTCAACGCCCGCCTGCTCCAGCAGCTGGGCGAAGGCAATGGCTTCCTCTTCCAGCAGGCCGCCCTTGCCGCGCAGCGAGCCGTCCTCGTTGACGGTTACCACGGGCAGCTTGTACTCCACGGCCAGATCCGGAGCCGCCTCTTTGATCGCGGCGACCACTTCCAGCGCATAGCGGGTGCGGTTTTCAAAGCTGCCGCCGTACTCATCGGTGCGGTGGTTCAACAGGGTGGAGCACAGCGAGCCCAGCAGACGGTCGCCGTGTACCTCGATGGCGTCGATGCCGGCCTTCTGTGCTTTGGAAGCAGCTGCGGCAATACTGGCCTTGATCTGCATCAGCTGCTCTTTGGTCGCTTCGCTGACGAAGTGCTGCATGTCGTGGTGGAGCTTTGCATAGGCATTGCGGGTGATGGTTTCCGCCTCGGCGGTCTTGGCGGCATACTCCGCTTCATTGCCCGCGGCTTTGGCAGCGGCGGCGGCCTGCCGGGCCATACCGGCCTGTACGATCATACGGCCCACGCCCGGTACATCGTATTCCGGGTGGAACAGCTGCAGGGCCACCTTGCAGTCATAGGCATGCAGGGTGTCGGCCAGCTGCTTGAAGTTTTCGATCTGGGCGTCGTCATACAGCTTGGGTGTGGGGGACGCGGTGCGCACCGGCGCCACATCGCCGATGACCACATAGGCAACGCCGCCCTTGGCCAGGCGCTCGTAAAAGTGCAGGCTTCTCGGGCCGATGGAGCCGTCGCGCTCCTCATATCCGGTGGTCAGCGGAGGGAACATAATGCGGTTTTTCAGGGTCATGTTGCCGACCTGAATCGGCTGCAGCAATTTTTTCTCCATGGAATAGGCCTCCTTGTTATTTTGAGAGCGTACGCTCCTGGTTACAGATTTTTGGCCAGCTCGTATGCGGCAGAGATGGCATCCTTCAGATTGCCCACCTTATCGCAGTCACCGATGCGGTGGATCTTTTCGTCGCCGGGCAGCGGGGCGGGGGTGTACCCTACGGCGAACACGAGGGTATCGGCGTCCCGGATCGTGTGTTCGGTCCCGTCTTTTGTATAGGTAATGGTGGTTTCATCCACCCGGGTGATGGTGCTGTTCAGCTCGATATGTACGCCCTTGCGCATCAGGCGCTGGGTCAAAGCGCTCTTGGCGGGGCCGCCCTCGCCGGTCATCAGCTGGTTGGTCATCTCGATGATGGTCACATCCCGGTTGGCGGGGAACAGATCGTTGATCAGCGGGGCCAGATAATCGGCGGTCTCACAGCCCACCGAACCGCCGCCGAGGATGACGATCTTCCGGCCCGGGAAGCCCTTGCCGGAGAGAATGTCATCGGCCGTCATGGTCTGCTTAAAGCACGTAAAGGCTTCGATCTTCTTTGCGGTGGCACCGGTGGTGCACACAACCTCGTACCCGGCGAATTCACCGGCCAGCATTTCGGGCGTGACCTCACAGCCTGTCCGCACGGGAATGTCCTCGTTATGCAGGCGGCGGATCATGAATTTAATCAC
>JBJEQH010000219.1:0-6602 GCA_051881655.1 Candidatus Heritagella sp.
AGGAAGAGGAATACACGGATGTTTCCGGTTTTGGAACGCCGGCCCCCCGCGATAAGCGGTACGGCGTGCTGAAATTCGGTGATGATTATGATATTCGTCAGGACCCGGATTCTCCCGTTGATATTTTTAAGCGGAAGTAACCGGGGGATTGACAGAAAAGAAGAGAAGATTCGAAGGAGTAATGGCACAGATGGATTACAAGAGTACACTGAACCTGCCTCAAACCTCTTTTCCCATGCGCGGTGACCTGCCCAAGCGGGAGCCCGCCATGCTGGAAGCCTGGAATGAGAAGAAAGTCTACGAAAAGCTGATGGAAAAGAACGAGGGAAAGCCCAGTTATGTGCTGCATGACGGCCCTCCCTACGCGAACGGCGATATTCATATGGGCACGGCCCTGAATAAAACCCTGAAGGATTTCATTGTCCGCTATAAGAATATGAGCGGATTCCGCGCGCCGTATGTCCCCGGTTGGGATACCCACGGCCTGCCCACCGAATTGAAAGCCCGGAAAAAAGCCGGTGTCAGCAATTCGGCAACCATCAGCGATGTAGAGCTTCGTCAGATCTGCCGCGAATTTGCCATGGGCTACATTGATTCCCAGAGAAAGCAGTTCCGCCGTCTGGGCGGTATCGGCAAATGGGATGACCCGTATATCACTCTGAAAAAGGAATTCGAGGCCAAGCAGATCGAAGTTTTCTCGGAAATGGCCAACAAGGGCTACATTTACCGTGGATTAAAGCCGGTGTACTGGTGCAGTGACTGCGAGACCGCCCTGGCAGAGGCCGAGATTGAGTACGCAGAGGATCCCTGCCAGTCCATCTATGTCAAATTTGCCGTAAAGGATGACAAGGGCATTTTCAGCGCCATGGGCGCGGATGTGGCCCATACCTATTTTGTCATCTGGACCACCACCACCTGGACCCTGCCGGCCAACGATGCCATCTGCCTGGGACCGGATTTTGAGTATTCCATCATTCACTGGCAGGATGAATACTATATCATGGCCACCGAGCTGATGGGAGCTGCCATGGAGGCCGCCGGAAAGACGGACTATGAGGTAATCGGTACCCTCAAGGGCAGAGAGATGGAATATATGACGGCCCAGCACCCGTTCCTGGACCGTGAATCCCTGATTATTGTGGGCGACCATGTCACGCTGGAGAGCGGCACCGGCTGCGTACACACGGCCCCCGGCCACGGCGTTGAGGACTATCAGGTTTGCCACGACCACTATCCGCAGGTTCCGGTGATTGTGCCGGTGGACAGCCACGGCCGTATGACCGCGGAAGCGGGCGAAAAGTTTGCCGGTTTGACCACGGCCCAGGCAAACGTGGCCATTGCCGAGCATCTGAAGGAAACCGGCGCCCTGTTTGCGCTGCAGAATATCATTCACCAGTATCCGCATTGCTGGCGCTGCAAAAACCCGGTGCTGTTCCGCGCTACCGAGCAGTGGTTCTGCTCGGTCGATGCGATCAAGGATCAGGCCGTCGATGCGATCAACCAGGTAAAGTGGTACCCCGGATGGGGCAGAGACCGCATTACCTCCATGGTGCGCGAGCGCAATGACTGGTGTATTTCCCGTCAGCGCCGCTGGGGTGTTCCGATCCCGATCTTCTACTGCAAGGACTGCGGTGAGCCGCTGATCAGCCGTGAATCCATGGCGGCGGTGGCCGAGCTGTTCCGCACCGAGGGCAGTGACCAGTGGTATGTGAAGGATGCCTCGGAGATTCTGCCCGCGGGTACCCGTTGCGCCAAGTGCGGCGGCTCTTCCTTTACCAAAGAGCGCGACATCATGGACGTGTGGTTTGATTCGGGTGTTACGCATGCAGCCGTGTGCGATCAGCGCGAAGAACTGACCTGGCCGGCCGATATGTATCTGGAAGGCGCCGATCAGTACCGCGGCTGGTTCCAGTCCTCTCTGCTCACGGCCGTGGCCTGGCGCGGCACGGCTCCGTATAAAGAGGTGGTTACCCACGGCTGGGTGGTCGATGGGGAAGGCCGCAAGATGAGTAAGTCCCTGGGCAACGGCATTGACCCGCAGGAGATTATCGACCAGTACGGCGCGGATATTCTGCGGCTGTGGGTGGCTTCTTCCGATTATCATGCGGACATCCGCATCAGTAAGGAGATCTTAAAACAGCTGTCCGATGCTTATCGTAAAATCCGGAACACGGCCCGCTTTATCCTGGGGAATATTCATGACTTTAACCCCGATACCGATATGGCCGCTCCGGAGGATCTGCTGCCGATCGACCGCTGGGCGCTCAAGAAGCTGGATGAACTGTGCAAAACGGTGCATGCGGGCTATTCTTCCTATGAATTCCATCAGGCCTATCATGCGATCCATAATTTCTGCGTTGTGGATATGTCGAACTTCTACCTGGATGTGATCAAGGACCGCCTGTATGTGGAGAAGGCGGACAGCAAGGCCCGCCGTGCGGCGCAGTCGGCCATGTACCGCATTCTGGATACCATGACCCGACTGGTGGCGCCCATTCTGGCCTTTACCTCGGATGAGATCTGGCAGGCCATGCCCCATGAGGCAGGGGTCGATGGAGAAAACGTGGTGTTCAACGAGATGCCCCGTTCCATTGAAGTGGATGCCGACGAGGCGTTCTGTGCGCAGTGGGATCGGATCCATGCCCTGCGCGATGCCGTGAAGAAGGCGCTGGAGCTGGCCCGCACGCAGAAGATCATCGGTTCTTCTCAGGATGCCAAGGTGACGCTGTATGCCAAGGGCGAGCTGTATGATTTCATCCGCTCGGTAGAAGGAGAACTGGCAACGGTGTTCATCGTCTCGCAGCTCTCTGTCTGTGAAGAAGGACAGGGCGAAGTAGCGAGTGAAGAGGTGGAAGGACTGAGCGTGACGGTGGCCCATGCGGATGGCGAGAAGTGCCCCCGCTGCTGGAGCTGGAGCCATACGGTCGGCGCCGATCCGGAGCATCCTCAGGTGTGTGCGCGCTGTGCGGTAGCTCTGCGTGGATAAGAAATGGGAGAGCGGCTCCGCACAACAGCGCGTGCCGCTCTTTTTCCTTGTTTTTGAATTTTCCTTTTGAGAAGGGAGAAAACAAACTGTGAAGAAATTGATTTCTCTATTGGCGATTCTTCTGCTGGCAGCAGGGGATCAGGCCATCAAGCTGCTGGTGGTGGAGAACCTGAAACCGGTGGGAAGTGTATCCGTGATCCCCGGATTTCTGGATTTTACCTATGTGGAGAACCGCGGCGTGGCGTTCGGGATGTTTTCCGGGATGCGCTGGCTGGTGGTGGCGATTACCTGTGTGCTGTGTTTGGCTCTGCTGCTGGTTTTATTTTTCTACCGTGGACATACGGGCCTGTCCTACACGGCGTGCGTGCTGGTCATTGCCGGTGGATTGGGGAATATTATCGACCGGATGCTCTACGGGTTTGTGGTGGACTACATTGCCGTTTCGTTTTTTCCGCCGGTTTTCAATTTTGCCGACTGCTGTGTGGTCATTGGGGTGATTCTGCTTCTGATTCACTTCCTGTTTTTCCATGAGGAGGGAGGTCCCCGGGAAAAGCTGATCTGCACCCGGCCCCATGACTATCGCAACTATAAGCGCTGAAGGAGGCCCTATGCAGCCGATCGAAATCACAATCACCCCGGAACAGGCGAATAAACGGGTGGATCTGGTGCTGAGTGAAACGCTGCCCGATACAACGAGGTCCGCTGTGCAGAAATGGCTGCAGGCGGGCCTTATCTGTGTGGGAGGAAAGCCGCTGACCAAAAGCGGAAAGCTGGCGGCCGGTACCGTGCTGACCGTGCAGATTCCAGATCCGGAGCCGCTGGATGTGCGGCCCGAAAATCTCCCGCTTCCGATCGTCTACGAGGATGGAGATCTTCTGGTCGTGAATAAGCCCAAGGGAATGGTGGTGCATCCGGCCCCCGGGAACCCGGATCACACGCTGGTCAATGCTCTTTTGTACCACTGCGGAGATTCCCTCTCCGGGATCAACGGGGTGCTGCGCCCCGGAATTGTACACCGATTGGATAAGGATACCAGCGGGCTGCTGATTGTCGCGAAAAATGATTTCTCCCATCAGAAGCTGGCGGCGCAGATTGCCGAGCACAGCTTTTCACGGGAATACGAGACCGTCGTCTATGGCCACATGCGGGAAAAAAGCGGTACCGTCGAAACCCAGATTGGCCGCCATCCCGTGGACCGGAAGAAGATGGCGGTGCTGGCTTCCGGCGGGCGCCAGGCGGTGACCCACTATCGTGTGCTGCAGGAGTACCGCGATTTTTCCCATCTCCGGGTTCGGCTGGAGACCGGGCGCACCCATCAGATCCGTGTGCATATGGCGTATCTGGGGCATCCGGTGGCCGGGGATCCGGTGTATGGGCCCCGCGCGGTCCTCACCCGGCTGCAGGGGCAGTGCCTGCACGCCCGGTATATCGGGTTTACCCACCCGCGCACCGGTGCTTTTTTGGAATTTGAGAGTGAACTGCCGGAGTATTTCACGGCGTTTCTGCGCTCTTTAGGAGAGGCGCAGGGGTAATTTGGAAAGAGTAGGAGAGAAAACAGGATGGATTGTTCCCGCTTTTTGCTGGTGACGGATGTGGATGGCACCCTTTTGGATCACCATGCCGTATTGAGCCCGCGCAACAAAGAGAAGATCGAAGCCTTTATGCAGCTGGGCGGCGGTTTCTGCATCGCCAGCGGCCGCTCCAGAATGTCGGTGCAGCATGTGTTGGAGCAGACCGGCCTGCATGTAAACCGCCCCTGTATTCTGATCAACGGCGCCCTTCTCTATGATTACGAGAAAGGGGAGGAGACGGAGAGCACCCCGCTGCCGCCCACCGCCCGGGAGGTGATGGAGCAGGTGTTGGACCGCTTTCCCCAGGTGGGGGCCGAGGTGTTTCTGACGGACGGAATTGTGCTGGTCAGGGACAATGACCTGCTGGTGCACCACCGAAAATACGAGGAACCCGCGGATTCCTTTGTGGAGAGAGACCTGCGCACGGCTCCATGGGGCAAGCTGCTGTTTGCCGTTCCGCCGGAAAAAATGGGGGAGGTGGAGCGGTTCTGTCAGGCGCTTCCCCATTCTGGTATGAAATTTGTGGCCTCCTGTGACCATTATTACGAGGTTTTGGCCGAGCAGGCCGATAAAGGCGCGGGGGTGCGTGCCCTGTCCAGGCGCTTTGGCTACCGGCGGGAAAATATGGCGGCCGTCGGCGATTACTTTAACGATGTGGAAATGCTGAGCGCTGCCGGCATTCCGGCGGTGCCGGGAAACGCGCCGGATGCCATGAAACGGATGTTTCCCCACGTGCTCTGCCGCTGCGAAGACGGCGCGGTGGGAGAATTGATTGAGGAGCTGATGGCCCGGTGCGAGAGGGATGGATAAACCGTCTTCCGCTTTGCCTGTGCCTGCTGCTGTGCGGGGGAATGCTGCTGGCTACCGGTCTGACCTTCGAGAATCCATCGCCGGTTCGGCAGGATCCGGAGATGCGCCGGGAGATGGCGAAAGATCCGGCCATACTGGCCTATCGGGTGAAAAACGGGGAAGTGCGGATCTGTGTAAACACGGCGCTCCCCTCGGAATTGCAGGCAGTACCCGGTATTGGGGAGGTGCTGGCAAACCGAATTTATTTCACCCGCCTGCGGGAAGGGGATTACCGCACCTGGGACGATCTGCTGCAGGTGGAGGGACTCGGCGAAGAAACGCTTCGGAAGATCCGCCCGTATCTGACCCTGCAGGAGGAGAAAGGAGAGTAAACCATGCATGAGCTGGCCGTTACCCGGAGCATTTTGCAAATTCTGCTGCGGAAAGCGGAGGAGGAGCGGCTGCAGAGGATTACCCGGGTTTTCCTGGTGGTGGGCGCCATGCAGGATTATCAGACCGAGTGGATGCAGCGCTACTTTGACCGGCTGAGTGAGGGGACCCCGGCGCAGGGGGCGGTGATTGAGGTGCAGCGGGTGCCGCTACGGTTTGGCTGCCAAAAATGCCAGGCGGTCTTTTCCCTGGATCTGCGGGGGGATGCCCCTTTGGTTTGTCCGCAGTGCGGCAGTGAGACGTACAGCATGCTCTCCGGCCGGGAATTCTACGTGGACCGGATCGAGGCGGAGCAAATGGATGAGCCGGAAAAGACGAAAGAAACTTTAAATAAATAGCTCCGGGAAAATGGGAACGGAACCCGTAAAACCGGACCATAGACAAAACGCCCCCTGATGCGGAATTTTTTCGCATCAGGGGGCGTTTTTCTGTCAAAAAACGATGCCGGGAAAAGCGAATTGCTGCCCTCAGTCACCAAAGGAGATGCCGATATCCCGTGCCGTCTGGATAATATCGCAGTCCACCGGGACAGTCTTCAGCTTGCCGGCCACTTCGCTCAGCGGGACGGGAACAATTTCGCCGTTACGCAGGGCGACCATGTTGCCGTACTGCTTGTTGATGATCAGCTTGGCCGCCGCTGCACCGAAGCGGGTGGACAGAACGCGGTCATACGGACAGGGGCTGCCGCCGCGCTGCACATGGCCGGGCACTACCACGCGCACTTCCTGATCCTCCAGCTTTTCCTCCAGCTCATGGGCAATGCGGTAGGAAATGCTGGGATATGTCATGGCAGCCCGGGCGGCCTT
>JBJEQH010000220.1:0-6516 GCA_051881655.1 Candidatus Heritagella sp.
TGTACAGAATCAGGGATTTGCGGGAGGACAGAGATTTAAGTCAAACGGAAGTAGCAAAGGTAATGAAAACAACCCAGCAGCAGTACAGCAAAATTGAAATGGGAAAATCGGATATCAGTGGGGAAAAGCTGATTCTGCTGGCGGAATTTTACAACGTATCCGCCGACTATATTCTCGGTTTGACAAAGGAACCCCGCCCTTTGCACCCCTTGCAGAGAAAAAAGCCAAATAACTGATTCCGCGGCCGGTTCAGAAAGGCCGCCTTCGTTTTCCATCTTCCCAAAAGAAAAACCGGGCCTGTGCTCCCTTCCCAAAAGGGGAACACAGGCCCGGCCGTCTTCTTTTTCCTTACAGAACCTTTACCACATAATTGTCCTTGCGGGGGGCCGGTGCGGCCGCGGGCGCCGCCGCATAACCGAGAATGCAGTGGCCGATCCCCTCATAATCGCCCTCGATGCCCCATTTTTTCAGCAGGGCCTTCCCCTCTTCGCTCTCAAATTCCTCCTTGGCGCGGTGAATCCAGCAGGAAGATACCCCCAGCGCGTGGGCGGCATTCATCAGATTCCCCATCACCAGGCTGCCGTCATACAGATAGGTGCGGACATTTTTATCCGCCAGCACAATGACCACGGTAGGAGCCCCATAGAAGGGATCTCTGTCCGCGCCCATCACGGCAGCATTCATCTTCGACAGCAGCCGCACGGTCTCCGGATCCTGCACAGCCACAATCCGCGGGGACTGCTTGCCCATACCGGTCGCCGCATAGGTACCGGCCTGCAAAATCTGGTCCAGCACCTCCGGTTCCACCTGGCGGTCCGTGTACTGGCGCACACTGCGGCGCTCCATCAAACTCTTTACCACTTCATTCATTGTCCGTCATCCTTTCTGAATTTCTGTATGAAAACAGCCATTTACTGTTCTTCCCCATCACAGGCAAACCGGATTCCCGCGGTGCGGCGGATCTGCTGCAGCAGCAGCGCCGCCTGACAGGCGGTTTTCCGGTGCTGCTTATACGTTTTGTCCGGCCCCTGCCGGATAAAACGGGCGAACTGTTCGGCCTCATATCCCATCAGCCGGTATTTCTCCACTTTCCCGCTGATGACCGTTTTTTCTTCCCCGCGCAGACACAGCGTCATATCCGTCAGCGTGGAAACCGACGGGATGCGCAGGGTGCCCTTTTCTCCCACAATTTCGCTGCCGCACTCTCCCTGTCCGGTTTTGCTGCAAGTAAGCACCACCAGCTTATCGGGGTACTGCAGCAGGGCCGCCGTACTGCCGTCGGCACCGCTGGGCAGGAAATTTGCCGAGGCCGTAATGCCCCGCGGCTCACCGAACAGCCACACCGCCGGGTATACCGTATAAATTCCCAGATCCATCAGGGCACCGGTCTCCATCGCGGGATTAAAGATGTTCGGATTCTTCCCGGCCAGAAAACCGTCGTATTTGGAGGAATACTGGCAGTAATCGAACTTTGCCAGACTGACCGGGCCGATTTTCTCCACCGCCCGGCGCAGCTCCTCCAGCCAGGGCAGGCTCATCATCATGATCGCTTCCATATAAATCCGGCCCTTTTCCTCCGCCAGACGGTACAGTTCGATCACATCCTGTCCGCGGGCGGCCAGTGGTTTTTCGCACAGCACGTGCTTGCCGTTCTGCAAAAAAAGCCGTGCCTGGGGCACATGGCACACGTTGGGGGAGGCAATGTACACCGCATCTATATCGGGCGATGCCGCCATTTCCTCCAAACCCGTAAAGCACCGCGGCACGGGCTGATGCGGCTCCCTGTGCTTTTCGGCAAACTCCTGTGCCCGCTGAAGGGTGCGGGAATACACCGCCGTCACGGTAAAACAGCCCGTACTCACGGCGCCGTGAATCATCTCGTCCGCAATCCACCCGGAGCCAATCACACCCAGGCGCAGTTTTTCCCCATGTCGTTCGTCCATTTTCAGGCTCCCCTTTCCCGCATATTGGGTTCTGCGTATTATATAGATAGTTTTACTATAGCACATTTTTCCGAACTTCGCAACGCGGCTTTCACCCGCTTGCAAATCTTCCGGGTCATGTTATAATGAAAGAGGAAAAACGGCATGTTTTTCCGTATGGATCGGAGAAAGGACGTAATGAATCATGAAGCTGTTTGCCTTTTCGCTGCGCGAGTATGACGAAAAGCAGTATATGGATGAAATCTGCGGCAAGCTGGGAATTGAATACAGCTATACGCCGGATTACCCCAGCGACGAGAATCTGGAGCTGTGCCGCGGCTGTGAGTGCGTGACGATTATCACCAGTATCACCGATAAACCCATGCTGGATAAGCTGTATGCATTGGGCGTGCGGTATCTGGCCACCCGTTCGATTGGGTACGAGCACATTGATGTGGACTATGCCCATTCCCTGGGGATGAAAGTCAGCAATGTGGGATATTCCCCCAACGGCGTAGCAAACTACGCGATTCTGCTGATGATGATGTGCTGCCGCAAAATCACCCATATTCTCAAGCGCGCCGACCTGCAGGATTACTCGCTGCGGGGCAAAATCGGCCGCGACCTGTCCCAGTGCACCGTGGGGGTTATCGGAACCGGCCGGATTGGAAGCACCGTGATGAAGCACCTCTCGGGCTTTGGCTGCCCGATGCTGGCCTATGATCTGTATGAAAATGACGAGGCAAAGAAGTACGGCCGGTATGTGGATCTGGACACCCTGCTACGGGAGAGCGACATTATCACCCTGCACGCCCCCGCCACCGGGGACAACACCCATATGATCGACGATCAGGCCATTGCCAAGATGAAAACCGGTACCATTCTGATCAACACGGCCCGCGGGCCGCTGGTGGATACCGATGCCCTGATCCGCGGTCTGGAGAGCGGAAAAATCGGCGCCGCGGGACTGGACGTGATCGAGCATGAAGCCGGCCTTTACTATCTCGACCGCATGAACGATATTTTGGATAACCACGATCTGGCGCTGCTGCGCTCGTTCCCCAATGTGGTCATCACACCCCACACCGCTTTCTATACGGATCAGTCGGTAAGGGAAATGGTAGAAAATGCAGTAAAGGGCCTGTATGCTTTTGCTACCGGGCAGGAAAACCCCTTTGAAATCCGATAACCAGCTCTGCTGTGCACGGGAAAATGAAAAACGCCATGGATCTCCATGGCGTTTTTGTTTGCTTCTGTTCAGGAAAGGCGGAATACCATCGGTGTTCCATTGGGATTGAGCAATGGGGTAACCGAAATGCTTGCACCAAAAGCCACCGCCATGGAATGGATACCGGCTGCCGCACCAAACCGTACATCGATATCTGGCTGCCGGATGGAAAACCCGCCCATCCCGGGGATTCTCACGCCCATTCCCCGGGAAGGAAAATGATGAGCAGCAGGCACACGACAAAGACCAGAAATCCCACGATAGCCACACCGATATCCAGCCGCTTTGCTTTGGGATCCTTTTTTTCTTTTACCGCATAGACAAGCCCTGCCATCCAAAGAAAAAATCCGCCGATCAGTCCGCCCAGTTGTGCAATCATATTGTATCGTTCCTTTCTTTACGCAAAAGCTCCGGCAGTAGATCTGCCAGGCTGATATACCATTTTCCATCCTGTCCCCTTACCGTGCGCGCCATGGTCAGCGAATTGAGCACCGCTTCCTCGGTCGCTTCGGCCGCCGCCTGGAAGGGCAGGTTCAAGAGATCCTCGCGCAGGATTTTCCGGGAGAGCACCGTCTCCTTCTCGTCGAAGAAAACCGGGTTTTGGGTGGTAAATCCGATCACCACTTCCCCGCTACCGTGCCCGGTAAAGGATCCCAGCCGGCCCAACCCCATGGGCGCCCGGCGCACCAGACGGCGCAGCTGGCGGGCGGACAAAGGCAGATCGGTTGCCAGAATCATCATGATCGAACCCCGGTCCTCCATGGAGGGGGTGAATTCCTCCACTCTTCTTTGCCATCCATGGCGCAGAATCTCTTTGCCGATGGGGCGGCCCTTGAGCACAAAATCACGGGTTGCCCCGTAATTGCTCTGCACCAGCACGCCCACGGTATAGGTCTCTTTCCCCAATCGGAAGCACCGGGAAGCCGAACCGATACCGCCCTTTAACCCATAGCACACCGTACCGGCACCGGCGCCCACATCCCCCTGCTGAAAATCCCTGCGGGCATTCTCCAGGGCGGCCCATACATGCTCTTCCCGTACGGCCCGCTCTGCGATGGGGTTGATTCTCGAGTCGTTGCACTCCCCCACCACCGGGTTGAGCGAGGAAACGTTCACCCCGTCCTGCCGGCAGCGCCGGAGTGTATAGCTGACCAGTGCATCACTGCACAGCCCCACATTCAGCGTATTGGTCAGGGCAATGGGGGTCTCCAGCGTGCCCAGTTCCTCGATCTGCATCAGGCCGCAGGTTTTTCCAAAGCCATTGTGGACATAGCAGGCCGCTGTCAGCTTTTTGAGAAACGGATTTTCTTCCTGCGGGACGATCACTGTAACGCCGGTGCGGTGCCCGTTTTCCGTTACCGTGCAGTGCCCCACGCGCACACCGTCCACATCGGTCAGGCTGTTCCTCTCTCCGGGGGACAGATCACCGGGGATCACCCCATATTCGCGGATATACGGCACGAGACCCTTCCCCCTTTTTCGCTCGGATTCTTCTTTATTCTATCATGAATCGGCCGGTGGCGCAACCGGTGGTTTTCTCTTCCTGTCCCCTTTTCCCGGGAAAACTTTCTGCTTGTATTCTCCTCAAAATCTGATATACTAAATACGGCATACCACCACCTTTTGGTGAATTTACAGAGCAGGCGGCGATGGCAGGATGAATCAGGCCTCTCACTCTCCAATCGGCTTTTTCGATTCCGGTATGGGGGGGATCAGCGTACTGCGGGAAGCGGTCAGGCAGCTTCCCCATGAAAATTTCATTTATTTTGGCGACTCTTATAATGCGCCCTATGGGATTAAAAGCCATGAGGAGGTCCTTCAGCTCTCCAAAAAGGCAACCTCTCTCCTTCTCCGTCAGGGGGCCAAGGCCATTGTCATCGCCTGCAACACGGCGACCGGGGCCGCCGCCAATACGCTCCGCCAGATTTACCCCCAGCTGCCGATTATCGGGATTGAACCCGCTGTCAAGCCGGCCGTCCTGCGCCATCCCGGCGGCCGCATTGTGGTTATGGCCACCCCCCGTGCCCTGCAGGAGGAAAAACTGCTGCGCCTTTTGGCACAATTTGACGATAAAGCGGAGGTTTTCCGGCTGCCCTGCGGCGGGCTGATGGAATTTGTCGAGCGCGGCGAGCTGGACGGAAACCGGCTGAACCGTTATCTGCACCAGCGCTTTGATCCGCTGTTTGACCGGCCGGTGGACGCTGTGGTGCTGGGCTGTACCCATTATCCCTTTTTGAAAAAGGCCATCGCCAAGGTGGCCGGCCCTCAGGCCGAGATTATCGACGGGAACGCCGGCACCATTCGGGAGCTAAAGCGCCGGCTGCAATGCGAGAACCTCTTATCCGACAGCGATCAGCCAGGACAGGTGGTTTTTCAGAATTCTTCCCCCGATCCGGCGTACATCACCCGTAGTGAAATGCTTTTTCACCTGCCGGAATAACCGGTATTTTCGGGAACTGACGGGCAAAGAACTTCCCTTTATGATGAAAAAACGTGGATTCCACAAAAGCGGAATCCACGTTTTCTTTTTTTAGGTTTAGGAAGGAAAAGGCCGGTCAGTCTTCTTCCCGCAGCGAGGCGGCAATCGCATCCGCCAGGGCTTCCAGCGCCAGCAGCTGGTCATCGTGCAGGGCCGAGCGCACGGTCATCCCATCCAGTACCTGCAGGTTCTTCATCCCCTCCAGTGCGGCCCGGATACACTTGCCCGCCGAGGGCGCCCAGGTGCCGTTTTCCAGCACAGCCACGGTGCGGTTCTGGAAATTGTGGGCCTTCAGATCATTGAGCAGATTCTCCATCGGGGTGAACACCCCGCCGTTGTACGAGGAGGCCGCCAGGACCAGATGGCTGCGGCGGAACGATTCACTGAGCACCACCGAGACATCAGTGGACGACAGGTCATACAGGGCAATATCCTTCACGCCGCGCTCGCTGAGCATGGTCCCCAGAATCTGGCAGGCCAGCTCCGTATCGCCGTAGATCGAGGCGCAGGCGATGACAACGCCCTTCTCCTCCGGCTCGTAGCGGCTCCAGCGGTCATATTTCTCAAGGAACCATCCCAAATTCTCGCGCCACACCGGGCCGTGCAGCGGGCAGATCATGGTAATCGGCAGAGTGCCCGCCTTTTTCAGCAGAACCTGCACCTGAATACCATATTTCCCCACGATGTTCACATAATAGCGGCGGGCATCATCCAGCCAGTCCCGCTCAAAGTTCACTTCATCGGCATACAGGTTTCCGCTCAGGGCACCGAACGTGCCGAAGGCATCCGCCGAGTACAGCACCCCGTCCGTTTTATCAAACGTGACCATCGCTTCCGGCCAGTGGACCATGGGCGCCATGACAAACGTAAAAGTATGGCGGCCGGTG
>JBJEQH010000221.1:0-6470 GCA_051881655.1 Candidatus Heritagella sp.
GATGCCGCTCTGTGCATTCAGGGTTTTGGCGTCGCTGGCCGAACCGATTATGGCGTTTTTCCACACATCGTGATCCAGCGCGCCGATCAGCAGTCCCTCCCGGCTCTTTTCGCAGAACAGAACCGTCATATCATAGCTTTTTCTTCCGGCGCGCAGGGGCTGGGCCTCGTACCGCAGCCACATGGTGTTGTCATAGGGGACCAGCAGCATTTTGGTCCACAGGCTTTTCCACAGGGCGCAGGTGTTCTGGCTGTCGGCCTGAATGACCAGTGGGATCAGGCGGCGCGATGCAATTACGGCGCCGCTGCGATCCGATACACGGCACAGGGCGCTGGGCGTTTCATTTTCCAGCACTTCGGTCAGAATCAGGCCGTTTTCATCCTCAAAAACGAGGGTCACCCCCTGTGGATCCGGTTGCTGCTGCCGCAGCGCGGCCGTGCGGGTGTCGATACGGCGCCCGTCCACGGTATAGGCCTCTGCGTGGGCCATCATTACGGGGTGGTCGTTCCATATCAGTTCAAAAAATCCGTTTTCCCGGTAGTGCCATTGGGCTGTCTGCTTCATGTTCGGTTGTCTCCTCTCGGTGTTTTCCCCAGTATAGCACGGAACGAAAAGAATTGTATGTACAATTTGTGGGAGTTTATTGACAAACTTCTCATTTCACGCGGAGAGAAATCTTTGGTTTTTTAGCGGCCGCAGACATCAATGGGAAAGAGCGGCAGTTGCCGCCGCCCTGTGTTTCTATTCTTCCCCCAAAATCCATTCTTCGGAAAATGACTGGTAACGAATGCACTGCCGGTTGTGATACGCATATACGGCATGCAGCCGCCCGTCCCGGGTTTGAAGGAGACAGGGGTATTCCAGGGCCATGTTCCGGGTCTGATTGGCGCTTCCCAGCAGCCCGCTCCCCATATCGAGGCAGCGGATGTACGGGAAAGTTTGTCCCTCGTCCTCTGTCAGGGCAATACAGATCCGCCAGCGCATACCGGGCCAGCGAACTTTACAGGAATCGGCAGCGGCCTGCGTATCATTATAGGCGATGGCAATGCGTCCGCTTTTTAGCACAATGGCCGAGAGAGAAGCATTGTTGTTGGGCAGAGGGGTGGGCTGCGGAACCGACCAGCTTTTTCCGCCATCCAATGAGAGGCTACGGTAAATCCAATCGGCCGCCCGGCTGCGGAAAAAAGCCACGCACCGGTTGGGAGCCGTTTCCAGAATATTCATATGAACCCGTTTTTCACTGCCCGGCACAGGGATTTCCGTCCAGCCGGAGGCGCCGGACGGCTGATGGAATACGGCCGAAGTGTCATCTCTCTCTCCGGGCGGCGGGCAGTGCCAAAGGGGAAACAGATGGGTTCCGTTTTGCAGGCGAACCATGGGGCTGCGGCAAAAGGAACCGGCTTTCGCTGCGAAGGTTTCGGTGGAAAGCCAGGTTTGTCCCTGATCGAGAGAACAGCGGCGGCGAATCTGGGCGGTTTCCTGCAGAAAAAAGCTGCCCTGGGCCCTGCCGCTTTTCACCTCGTTCTCCCATTGCGTCTGATCCATATCTCCGCGGGTTTCCTGGGCGGTGTGATACAGCCACAGGGTTTCTCCTTCCCAGAAAAAAGAGGGATTCTGTTCGGAGCGGGTGGGGTCTTCGGACAGAATCCCGGTGTATTGCCAGCGAGTTTTTCCAGCAGGAAGGCGCGCGCTGACAATCGAGGTGTCCCGGCTGCCCTCGCACCGCCCGGAAAACCAGGCGCACAAAAGATCACCTTCCGGTGTTTCCGTCAGACAGGGGGCATGATTGCTGGGGCATGCGGTGGGAAGCAGAGCGGAGAATACCGGTGCATCGGAGGACACAGGGAGAAGGGGAGTACCGGGAAATAAAAGAGAATTCACAGCGGGATCCCTCCTCAATGGCGCTCGTTAAAATTGTCGTAGGTTTCGCAGAAACGGGCGGCAAAGGCCGGCGGTTCATCCCCGGCATACAGATGGGAGACATCCCCGAAGGAGGCCATGCGGAAGACCGCAATCCCTTCCTGTCGTTCCTCGGTATTCAGAGTGGTAACCGAAGTGGGGGCCGCCGCCGTACCCTGCCACAGAACGCAGGGGGAGCAGCCCAGCAGGTGGGATAAAAGTACACATTCCAGTCCGAAATGGCAGAAGAAAACCAGGGTTTTCCGGTTGGGAGAGACGGCCCGATAGAGCATTCCCTCCCGTACATAACCGTGCTGCGCCAGAAGCCGGTCGAACTCCCGGCAAACCCACCGGTATTTCTCCCGGATATTCCCGGAGGTCATCAGGGGAGTGTCCAGAAAAGCGTCTTTGTCATAATAAGCCGGTACCTTGGTCCAGTCTGCCGGCAGCAAATCCCAGGGCAGCCGGTCCTCCCCGGTCAGGGGATCCTTTACCATATAGGTAAATTCCTGCAGCCAGTCTTTCACCTCGGCCTGGCGGTTCAACTGCCGTAAGGTCAGCGAGGCGGTATCCCGCGCCCGCCCCAGAGGAGAGACATAGTAGGCGTCTGCCGGGGTGCGCACCAGCTTTTTGCACAGCAAAGCCGCCTCGCGCCAGCCCTTTTCGGTCAGGGAATCCTTTTCGTAATCGGGATCGCCGTGGCGAATGATCATCAGTTTCACAAAAGCATCCTCCTTTTTTCACCCTTTACCCATAAAAATCTGGTATCAGTATAGAACAGAAACGGAGGAAAAACAATGCTTTCAGCGCTGTGGCAGGAAACTTTCCCGGTACAGTGGACTTTTGTTTTGAAAAACAGTATAATAAACACGCATTCCTGTACGGGCCGCCGTACAGGAATGGTTACCAGATAAAGGAGGATTAACTGCATGAAACAATGGGTTTGTGGATTGCTGTGTATCATGATATTATTCGTTTCGGCCGGCTGCGGAACCTCCCCGGCGGAATCTCCGGCAGAATCGTCGCAGCCGGTTTCCACACCGGTGCCGACCCCTTCCCCCGAACCGTCTGAGGTGGAACCCGGGGAGAGTTCCCAGCCGGAAGAGGAAAAGATTTATGAAGAGGATCGGGTCCCCACCGGCCTTCGCCAGCCGGCGGAGGAATTTGCGGGAGGATCCGGCACAAAGGAGGATCCCTTCCGCATCGCGACGGCGGAGCAGCTTGTCCTGTTGGCCCAGCGGGTGAACAGCGGCGCACAGGTCACGCAGCGGGAAGAGGAAGGGGAATCCGGTGAGAAGGAAGAATCCCTTTTCTATAAGGATGCCTGTTATCTTCTGATGAACGATGTGGATCTAAACGATACGGCAGCTTTTGCATCGTGGGAAACGGTGGCTCCGGAATTTGGCTGGACCCCCATCGGAACCGGGGAATCCGGCTTTTCCGGGCAGTTTGACGGAGGAGGGCATTCCATCCGGGGGCTGTACCTCTATGAATATGGACAGGAGAGCAAAGAGATCGGGCTGTTCGGCGTGGTGGACGGCGGTACAATCTGCAATCTGACCCTCAGCCGTTCCTCGGTTACGGTACGAAACGGGAAAGAGGACGTGGCAGGCGGTCTGGCCGGCCTGGTGCGCCAGGGCAGTGTGCTGAAAAACTGCACCGTGGAGGACAGTGTGACCGTGACGGCGGAAAATGGAGGAATGGCCATTGGCGGTCTGACGGGAGAAGCGGACAGCAGTACGCTGCAGAACTGTAAAAATGCGGCGGTGGTTTCCCAAACCGGGACCGTTTCGGGATCACTGGGCGGTCTGGCGGGTCTGTATACCGTGGAAACGCAGGCCCGCAAGGCAGTACTCCAGATGGAACAGTGCACAAACAGTGGGGAAATTCTGGCGGAAGGCACGGCCGCCGCAGGCGGGCTGATCGGAACGATGCGGGCCGGCGCAGAGGGCTCTGTAAAAACCGTGAATATCAAGCAGTGCCAGAACAGCGGATCGGTGCAGACGATGGGGGCCGCAGGCGGGCTGGTGGCGGTGGCCCAGCTGGATCAGTCCTTTTCCGTTACGGTTTTTGAGTGCGAAAACCGCAGCATGGTGTCCGGCAATCTCAGCGGCGGCCTGTTTGGAGAGGCGGCGGTGAACAACGGCAGTACCCTCAGTCTGAAATCCTGCACCAGCAATGGCGAGGTGAAAGCCCGGTATACGGCGGGCGGCGTGGCGGCCCAGCTGACGGCTTCCTCGGCCGGCACTCTGCAGATATCCCAGTGCCAGAACGGCAGCCCGGTGTCCTCCCAGTCCGGCCGCGCCGCCGGTATCCTGAGCAGCGGGGCTCTCACCGGGGACAGCAGTTGTCAGGTTCTGTCGTGCTCCAATTACGGAACCGTTACGGCCCAGGGCGGCGTGGGGGCCTCCGGTGTGGTGGGAATTTTCACCATGAGGAACAGCCAGAAGCGCGGTAATACGGTATCCGTCTATCAGTGCCGGAATACCGCGCCGGTGACCATGGTGGGGACAGCGAAAACCGGAGAGCTGAGCGGGATTCTCGGCCGGCTGGAGACCGGGTCGGAGAAGGATCGTGCGAAAATCGCGCAGTGCAGCAACAGCGGCAATATGCAGGGAGATACTGCCTGCATAGCCGGCGGGATTCTGGCCCGGGATGCCATGCGGGGACAGGCGGCCCAGGTGGAAATGACGGATTGCTGCAACCTGGGGAACATTACGGTGGAAAACGAAGAGGATGACAGCTGTGTGGGCGGACTGGCCGGGCAGAATCTTCAGGTGGTCATCAAAACCAGCTATAGTGCCGGTGTACTCACCCAGAAGACAAAGGGGGAGAGAATGGGCGGCTTGGTGGGGGAGATGGTAACCCCCGACGAAGCGCATCCCTGCAAAGTGGAGAACTGCTATTATCTGAACCTGTCCGAAAAGGCTATCTCGATCACTCCTTTGGCGGATGGCAGCTTCCGCAGCGATACGGCGGTGAGTGTCTATGCCTTGGGGGCATCGGACTTTCCCCAGCAAAAGAAGTTTGTGGGCTTCGACTTTGAGACGGTATGGCAGATCAGCGGGACTTATCCGACTCTTCGGGCCCTGACATAAGTGCCGGAGGAGGAAATTGCGGTGGCTTTGCTTGATGATTTTGCGCGGGCCCGGGAAGAGAACCAGTGGGAAATTTACGGGGTGGATGTGAAAATCCATGGGGAAACCGTGGATGCCCGCCATTTTTTCCCGCAAAAGCGATATCCGATTTATTCGGCGACCAAATCCTTTACGGCAACGGCCGTCGGGATTGCCCAGGCGGAAGGAAAAATGGAGATCCACCAGCCGCTGGGAAAATATCTGGCAGGGGAAATGGCGGCCCTGCCCGATAACCGGAGAAAGCGGTGGGAGGGAATCACCATTCGCCGGTTATTGATGATGGCGGTCGCCGGGTTCCCTTTTCGTCCCGAGGGGGAAGACTGGATCCGGATGTCCCTTTCCTGCCCGATCGAAGAGGCTCCCGCTTTTTCTTATTCCAACATTCCGGCCTATCTGGTAGGGGCTGCGCTGGAGAATGCGGTGGGCGAAAACCTGATCGAATATCTGAAGCCGCGGCTGCTGCTTCCCCTGGGAATTGAGAATCCCCCCTACCGCCGGTGCCCGGGCGGACACTTTTACGGAGCCACCGGCATGGAGCTGACGGTGGAGGAATTGTCCCGGCTGGGGCTTCTGTACATGCAGAAAGGGATGTGGAAAGGGGAGAGGCTGCTGCCCTCCCAGTGGGTTCAGGAGGCGGTGGCCCACCAAATGGACACCGGATATCCCCGGTTCGGGCAGGAGGGATATGGATATTTCTTCTGGAAGTGGAGCCAGGGCTTTGCCATCCGGGGAAAGTGGGGGCAGCGCTGCCTGGTGATTCCGGAAAAGGGGATCGTTTTGACCTGTTTGTCGGACATGCCCCAGGGATTTGAAAAAGCCGAAGCGGTTTTGCAAACGACCGTACTGCACCGGTGAAAAAGAAAAAACGGCACAACCCCTTTTGGGGTTGTGCCGTTTTCAGTTCTCCGAAAATCAGTCGCTGCTGAAGGGCAGCAGGGCGAGATGACGGGCGCGCTTAATCGCGACAGTCAGGTCACGCTGATGACGGGCGCAGGTACCGGTCACACGGCGGGGCAGAATCTTGCCTCTCTCCGAGATGAAACGGCGCAGCTTTGCGACATCCTTGTAATCGATGGCGCCGATCTTATCGACACAGAAGCTGCATACCTTTCTGCGGCCCTTACGACCACCGCGGCGGTTGTCTCTTTCAGGTCTATCAGCCATGAGGAAAAGCCTCCTTTACTCAATAATCAAAAAAGTTCAAAACAGAAAGAGATCAGAACGGCAGATCGTCGTCCATGGGGATCTCTTCAAAGGAATCGGCGCTGCCGCTCTGGTAAGCGGGGGCCGGTTCCGTGGGGACAGCGGCGCGGGGGGCGTAGCTGTCATTGGAAGGAGCAGCACTGCTGCTGCGCTTGGATTCGCCAAACATGCAGTTATCGGCCACGATTTCAACCGCTTTCCGGTTATTCCCGTTGCGGTCCTGATACGTAC
>JBJEQH010000222.1:0-6384 GCA_051881655.1 Candidatus Heritagella sp.
AGGCTCTCCAGCTGCCTCCCGTTCCACGTCAGCGTCATCCCGTCCCGATAGCTCAACGGGTTTCCGATCTCGTCATAGGTCAGGCTCTGGTTCCCATACCCCGTCAGCTTATCCTTCCATACCTCGTCGTAGGTATAGGGGACCACGGCCGTGGGCTCGCCCAGCTCGCCGGTGGTATACGGGTACTCCGTCCGGCTGGTCAGGTTTCCTCCCGGATCGTACGCATACACCACGGTTTTTCCCAGATAGACGTTATTCTCCCGTACCAGCTGGCCGAAGCTGTCATACTCGTAGTGGATTTTGTCCACAAAGCCGCTGGCGGTATTGGTATCCCCTTCCCGCGTGCTCTCCTGAATCCGTACGATATTCCCCATATCATCGTAATCGTACCGGTATACCAGGTTCCCCAGGAACTCGTACTTCAGCTGGGTCGTCCGGTACAGCTCGCTGCCGTCGTCGCGGTCCGACAGCCAGTACAGCCAGTTGGTCTTTACCGGCACCTGCAGCTGCCATGTCCGGGAATTCACCCGCCCCAGCGTATCGTAGGTGTACTCCACGATCCGATCCGAGTTGATCCCCGCGCTGACCGGCTGCTTATCGATATTATACGCGTAGCTCTCCGTATACGACCGGCCGTTCGCCGTCCACCGCAGGGAGGTCACGTCGTTCATATTGTCGTACGCATACTGCGCACGGTACAGCCGCCGGTCATATTCCGAAGAAACATCCAGATCCAGCACGTCCGTCTGCACATACCGCCCCGTCAGGTCGTACTGATAGATGTACTGCCGCCCGCTGAGCAGATCCTCGTGATACGCGGGCAGGCCGCTGGCGTTGTACGTCCAGGTATACGCCGGGCTGCCGTTCTTCGAAACCCCGCTGACCCCGTACGAGTTATAGGTATACGATACCGTATCCCCATTGCCGTAGGTGACCTGCTGCAGCTGCCCGTTATTCACGCCATAGGTATTGGTGCTGAGCACCTGGCCCGCCACCTCGGTGGAGAGCAGGTTGCCGTAGGGATCATAGGAGAAGCCATAGGAGAAACCGTTGTGGCTGATCTCTGTCAGGCGCGTGTGGGTGCTGTCGTAGGTGTATCCGCTGCTCACCCCGCCCGATGCGGCAGAAGCGAGCAGATTGGTATTCTCCACATAGCTGTAGGAGGTGGTGGTGCCGTCTGCCGTCTGCACCGACTGCAGCTGCCCGCTCTGCAGATCATAGCTGTACTGCGTGGCGTTGCCGTGCTGGTCATATTCGGTCTGCACATAGGCCCCGGCCTTAATCCCGCTGGCCGCCGCCGTCAGCGCCCGGTCGGTGCGGATGATCAGGTCGTCCCGCGTGTTCACCAGCTCGGTGGCCGTGGCGGTACCGTCGCTGTTATAGGTGGTCTGCAGCTTTACCCCGCGCGGCGTTTTCGCCTGCGTTACCTGATGGGCATCGTTATAGGTATAGGTGTAATTTTTGCCCTCGGTATTCGTAAATCCGGTCATGTTGCCCGCACTGTCATAGGACAGTACCGTCGAGCGGTCGCCGTTCTCCACCGTCTTGATCAGGTTGCCCTCGGTATCGTAGGTATAGGCCATGTAGTTGTCCTTCACCAGCTGGCACCGGTCGAAGTACACGCTGTTGGCCTGCCCGTTAAAGCGCAGCATATAGGTAATTTTCACCGGTGTCAGCCCGTCGCCGGTGATGCCGTTGCTCAGATTAAATACCATGCCGGTGTACTGCCAGCCCGTTACGGTCGGATTGAACTTTGCCATCTGGGTTTTATCCACCACGGAGCCGTCATTATAATAGATGGCCACTGTAATGGCAAACACCCGGCTGCTGTCGCCGTTGTCGGGCATGGCGTTGGCCTTGGCCCACGCGCCCACCAGATAGGTATCGCTCTCCGTCGCACCGGACAGCACCACCTGCTGGGAAATGCGTTTCTTTGTTCCCACCGAGCCGGAGATCTTCATCGACCGGCTGCCGTCCGCCTTGGCCGCCGTGCTGGAAACATCCGAACTGCTAAGCCCGGTGCCGTACCAGCCCGTGGGGATACCATCGGTCACGTCCTCCATACTGGAGTTTTCCAGCAGATTATACTCCGTGGCGCCGCTCCCCTTTTCCAGCTGGATGCCGTCAAACCAGGCATCGCCTGTCGCATTGAGCAGTACCAGGCAGAACCGGCCCGAGGTGACCTCTTCCGAAACGGTGAAGGTCAGGGTCAGCCGCTCCCAGCCGTTATTCAGGCTGGTGCGCGTGGTACCCGTGAGATAATTGGAGTATACCCGCGTGATGCTGCCGTCCGAATTGACCAGACGCGCCGCCAGGCAGGCGCCGTACCCCTGGGGCACGGTGTTCGATTTCTGCACATTGCTGGTCTTCACGTACGCCGAAAGGGTATAGGTGCCCGGCGTGAGATCGGTGCTGTTCACCTGCTGGTAATAACATCCGCCGCCGTTGACATCCGATGCCTCGGCCGTTACATGCAGGGAGTAATTGCCGAACAGCCGCTGGGCCGTGGTGCGCTCGGCGGTATACTGGGCGTTTGAATTCAAAAAGACACCGCCCACCCAATTGCCGCTGCTCTCACCGCTGTGGTTGCGCAGATAATTGCGCGTGCAGATATCCGCATCCCCCTCGCGGGATACGCGGTTCAGCTGCTTGATATTGCTGGCACTGCTGTTTTTCACACCGGCGGTATACTGGTACAGGCTGGTACCCAGATCGGCACCGTTTGCCTCTTTGGTCTTTACGCAGATGGTCCGCCCGTAATTGTCAAACTGCAGGGTATTGATAATATCATCGCTGTTATTCATCACCCCGTCGGCCCCGCTGGTACGGGTGACCGTGGTATTGTACACCGACCGGTCAAAGGTAATGGTCTGACCCGTGGATCCGTCGGCGCCCTTTTCCACAATTTTGCTCACGCGCTTGCCCTTGGCCTTCGAGGTATACGAGATTTCCAGGCTGCTGCCATCGCTGGCCACCACCCGGATCAGAGCGCGGTCGCTGTCATACTCAAACTCGCTGGTGGTGCCGTCCGGATAGGTAATTCTCGTCAGGCACCCGGTCCCCCAGGTATCATTGGACTGATAGGTATAGCGGGTCACCCGGCCCGCCGGGTCGGTTAACTTGCTGAGGTAGTGGTTGGTGGTGTCGTTCTCGTCCACCGTAATCACATGCCCGGCCCCATCGGTCACCTTGGTAATGCGGTAAATGCTGTCTTCTTTCTGATAGGTAATGGTGATGGCATTGCCGCTGGCATCCTTTACCGAGCTGAGGTTTCCCTGGGCATTAAAGGTCAGCACGTTGTCCTTCTGGTCCGTGATCGTGCAGTTCAGGCCGCTGATGATCTTCAGCTCCAGCCCCAGGCCGTCCTCATCATAATAATGGACCACGCCGTCTTCCGTCTTTTTATAGAAGAAGTGGACCGTTCCGTCCCCATCCTCATACGCATAGGGCGTGGCCGACAGGGCCGACCCGCTCAGCCCGTAGACGCTGGCGCTTCGCACCGTCTGCTGGATGCTCATTTTCCAGCCGCGGCCGTCGGTGACATAGTTGGTGGTGTATTTCACCCCGGCCATATAGCCGTTATACACATGGGAAAGGCTGACCGGCGCCAACAGGCCCGTGGTGGAGACATCGTTGTGGCAGAACACCAGATTGCCGGTGTAGTCATTCACATACGCGGTTCCGGCGCTGCCCGCACTGACCGCCGTATAGGTCCAGTAGTCCTCCAGCCCCTTGTTATTGCGGTAGGTCAGCAGGGCCACCGGGTAGGCATCCGCCAGGTCGTTGTACCGCTCCGGCCAGAACTGCGCTTTAACCCCCGTATCCGCATAGCTGCCGCTCTCTTTGCTGGATTTCAGCAGAATTCCGTAGTTTTCCGCCGTGCCCTCGTACCACTGCTTGACCGCGCGCGTGATATCAAAGGTTTTGATGTTCGCGCTGGTGATCTGGGTGGTCACCTTGGGATCATCCTGGCACACAAAGGTGTAGTCCAGCACCGCACTCTCATAACTGGGCTGGCTGTTCCATGTGACGGTGCTCTTGTTCCAGTCCGCCGTAATCCGGTGTGCATTGATCTGCATATCCGGTGTTGTGGAGGTATAGAACTGATAGTTTTTCAGCACCAGGCACAGCTTGGCACTGACGATCATATCCCCCGCGCCCAGATCCGGCATCTGCAGCCGGACCAGCGTGCGGCAGGCCCCGTATTCCGTGCTCTCCCGGCCCACCAGCAGCTCGAATTTCGTGCTGTGGTTGGTCGTTGCCATGGCCGAGGTGACAAAGGTGGTATCCACATCGCTCTGCGCGGTCGAGGTCTCGATCGTCGGATCCAGCACAACCGGATACTGCCGGTTCTCGGCGGAAAGCCATTCTCCGTCCGCCTCTGTTCGAATCAGAATCGTGCCGTTTTCCTGCGCAAGAAGCGTAAGAGTAATGGCTTCACACGTTTCCCCTGCGGCATCCGTCATCTGCGGGGCTGTGATCCGGTAAATCCCCTCTCCGTCCTCCTGCCGCAGCTCGATGGTTTTTTCATCCAGCTGTACCGCCGTCAATCCCGGCGCTTCGTACTGCGTGACAAATGAAGCCGGGGCCGTGGAGGCGTTCAGCACAAAGTTTTCCTTGATTCCCGTACTGCTGATCCCATACTGCACATCAACATTGGGATAAACCGACCGATACCACGCCTGCTGGGTCAGGTTGCGGAGAACCAGAAAACGGTCGTTCCCCGAGAACTCCTCCGTTTCTTCGGTCACTTCGATGGAAGAGGCCTGCGCCCCCACCGGCCCCCAGCTCAGGGGGTATTCCCCGTTTTCCAGGGTAACGGTACGCCCCGGGACCATATTTTCCGCCAGCGTTACCGGGTATTCGCGCCCATCTGCTTTGTATTCCACCAGGGGAATCACCGCATTGGGATTCAGGGGCTCCTCCCCTATACTCTCTTCTTCCAGAGAAGCATCCAGTGCAGCACTCTCTCCTTCCGGCAGGGAAAAACCGGCCGTCTCCTCTTCCTGCTGCAGGATCTGGGTCTCCCCGGAAGAGGAAGCAACGGTCACACGCGTGAGGGTGTTGTCATAATCCACCCACTCACCCGCTTCGTTCTGATAGTGCACCGGAACCGGGTATTCCGCCGACAAAAAGCTGCCGTCCTCCAAACGGAAAACCTTTCGGCTTTCCTCCCGCTTTTCCGTCACTTCCCCGACAATCAGCGGTTCTGCTTCGGGATCTTCCATAGGGTCTTCTGCAGGTTCCGCTTCGCTCTCCTCTTCAACAGCAGAGGCCTCTTCCCCCGCCGTCTGAACCGAAAGCGTTTGCGCCACCGTATCGAAAGAAGCCTGTACAAACAGGCTAAGGGCCAGGAACATCGCAAGGATTCGTTTTGCTCGTTTCATGGTTGCACCCTCTCTCTTTTGGAACGGTATTCTGCCGGCCAAATATCCCGCACGCCTGGCAGAATCTTCCTGCTTTTATGATAATTATAACAGATTTCTAACCATTTTCAATAATTATCATGAAGGTTGTTTTCAAATTTTTTCATTTTTCTTTCCTTGCCTCCCTTTCCCCATCTTTCTCCCTTTGAATCACGATATATGGAAAAGGACTGACGCCACATCCCCATCGTTCTTCTCCGAATATACTTTTTAGCAAAAACAGAAAAGGCCCCGCCGGTCAGAGACTCTCTGACCGGCGGGGCCGGATTCACGGATAAAATTTTATGCCTCGTATCCCTTGGGGTTCTTCTGCTGCCAGTTCCAGCTGTCGCGGCACATATCCTCCAGCGTAAAGCGCGCTTTCCATCCCAGCTCGCGCTCGGCGCAGCTGCTGTCCGCATAGTTCTCCGGTACATCGCCGGGGCGGCGCGGATCAATCACATAGGGGATGGCCTTGCCCGTAGCCTTCTCAAAGGCATGGACCATATCCAGAACCGAGTAGCCCTTCCCGGTACCCAGATTGTAGATCCGCAGCCCGCAGTTTTTCTTCCCATCCGGGCCAAACTGTTTCAGGGCCGCCACATGGCCCTCGGCCAGATCCACCACATGAATATAATCGCGCACACCGGTGCCATCGGGGGTATTGTAATCATTGCCGAATACATGCAGCTTTTCCAGCTTGCCAATGGCCACCTGCGTGATATAGGGCATCAGGTTGTTGGGGATTCCCGTGGGGTCCTCCCCGATCATACCGCTCTCGTGGGCACCCACGGGGTTAAAGTAGCGCAGAATAATCGGGTTAAAGGAGGGATCGGCCTTCGCGATATCTTTCAAGATCCCCTCGATTATCAGCTTGGTCGAGCCGTACGGATTGGTGGTGGACAGGGGGAAGTCCTCGGTAATCGGCACCGAGGCGGGATCCCCGTACACCGTCGCCGACGAACTGAACACGAAGTTC
>JBJEQH010000223.1:0-6307 GCA_051881655.1 Candidatus Heritagella sp.
CGCCACTCCCTGCCGGAGGAGACCTACCGGGAGGTGCAGGCGCTTTTGGGGACGATCGCCCTGGTGGAAGAGGTGGACCCCAAGCAGTTCGGCATTGCCGGGGTGCTCACCGGCTGCGGCCCCGCGTTTGTCAGCATGATGATCGAGGCGCTGGGGGATGCGGCGGTGAAAAACGGGCTGCCCCGGGCGGCGGCCTACCGGCTGGCCGGGCAGATGGTGGCCGGCACCGGAAAGCTGCTGGTGGAGAGCGGCGCGCACCCGGGCGCCATGAAGGACGCGGTGTGCTCGCCCGGGGGCACTACCATCGTGGGGGTGGCCGCGCTGGAAAAGCACGGGTTCCGCTCGGCGGTGATCGACGCCGTTGATTCCATCGAAAAGCACCAGCGCCTTACCCCGCTGATGGAAAAGGCCCTGAAAAACATCCCGTAATTTTTTGAAAAAACAATCCAAAAGGTTTCAAAAAGAAACCATGCATTTTTTCCGAAAGAAGTTGCATTTTTCGGAATATGCAGTATAATCAAGGAGGAGCACGGAGGGGAAGAATCCCGCAAAATCGACGTTTTGGTGAAAGATTCGCCCTTTCTTTATGCAGAATCACAGGAAATTGGAGGCAGAAAAAGATGGAAGGACATGTAAAGGTATCCTCGGTGCAGATGCATGTGGAGGACAATAATCTCAAGGCCAACATGGCCAAAGCGGAAGAAATGGCCATGCGCATCCATGACAATGAAAAGGGCGTGGACCTGATTCTCTATCACGAGTGCTGTCTGGAGGGCGGGGTTCCGCTGGACCAGATTGACGAAGCGATGACCCAGGAAGTGATGGATTTCTGGTCGAACCTCGCCAAAAAGTGCGGCAGCCATATTCTGGCCGGCCGGCTGGAGCGCAAGCCCGAGGGGATTTACAACAAGGCCACGGTCTTTGCCCCCAACGGCGAAGTGATTGCCGATTACGCCAAAATCCACCTGTTCAATTCCGAGCGGGATACCATTCTGCCGGGCGACAAGCTCAGCGTGTTTACCATTAACGGCATGCGCATCGGCATTATGATCTGCGCCGACTTCGGTTTCCCGGAGCTGTCCCGCAAGTATGCCACCTCCGGCAAGGTGGACGTGCTGGCCGTTTCCAGCAGCTGGGCATATCCGGATGACGATCTGTGGGATATCTGCAACCGCGCCCGTTCGTCGGAGAATGCCTGCTATGTGGTCTCGGTGGACCGCACCGGCCCCACCTGCCGCGGCAATGTGAAGGTGGGCCGTTCGATGGTGTGCGACCCCAACGGCTTTATCATCGCCAACCTGGTGGAAAAAGAGGACGTCTATTTTGTGGCCGACCTGTTCAAGTCCGAAGTGGACAACCGCCGCAAGGAGATGAAGTGGCTGGAGTGGATCCGCCCGGACGTATACGCCGCCATGTGAGAAAAGAAAACGCCGGTAAGCACTCCGCTTACCGGCCTTTTTTCGGATGTTTTACAGCGACGCGGGGTCAATGCCCGTCAGGCGGCAGATCTCATCAAAAGCGCCCCAGTGGTCGTTGTCCTCCCGGGTGACATGGCGGGCGGTTTTCAGCAGCAGGGGGTGGGCGTTTTTCATGGCGTAGCTCTCCCCGCAGCTCTGCAGCAGCTCCACGTCATTGAGATAATCGCCGAAAGCGGCGCACTCCCCGGGCAGAATGCCGTACCGCTGCTGCAGCCGGCGCAGGGTCTGCCCCTTGCTGACGCCCCGGCCGGTGATGTCCACCCAGTCTTCGCCCGACAGGGTCACCTGAAACCGGTCCCCCAGCGCCCCGTTCAGGCGCGGCCAGGCGTTTTTCTCGGCGCGGCCGCGGTCGCACAGGGTGATTTTGCAGATATCCTCCCGCCCGATCAGCGCGCACAAATCGGGCAGAAACCCGATTTTCCCGAAGAACTGGGCGAGATACTCCCGCCACGGCGCGTCCTCTTCCCCCTCGATATACGAGCCCCGGGTGGTGCTGTACAGAATCCGCACGCCGGGCATCTCCCGGCAGAACCGGGTGATCGCGCGGATATCCTCCGCCGGCAGCAGGCTCGCGTCGATGCACACGCCGTTTTCGTAGGCGGCGCCGCCGTTTTCCGCCAGAAAGGTCATCTCGTTTTCCACGCCCGCAAAGTAACCGGTCAGGCTCTCGAGCTGCCGGCCGCTGGCGGCCACAAAGCGGATGCCCTTTTGGTGCAGGGCGTGGATCAGTTTGGTCATGTCCGGGTGGATCTCTTTTCGGGAATTGAGCAGGGTGCCGTCCATATCGCAGGCGATCAGCCGGACCGGCAGGGCGGAAACGGGCATAAGAACGTCCTCCTTTTGCAAAGCGGGTGGATATTGGGGAAACCGGACCTCAGTATAGCCGCACGGGGGGATTTTGTCAACCGGGCGATGCCGTCCGGTGGAAAACAAAAGGGGGCTGTGGGCCCCTTTCTATAAGAAAAAGGAGAGAAGAAAATGCGAGAGAAAAGAAGACCGGCCGTGTGGCAGATCATCGGGACCGCCCTGTTGGCGGGCGGATTTTTCTGGTTTTCCCTGCCGTTTTTCGTGCAGGGGTTTGTGGGTATCGGCATGGTGTTCGGCTGGGGGGTATGCCTTGTGCTCATGGCGGCCCTCTGGGCGTTCCCTGCGATGATCCGCGCCCGGCGCGGCCGGGGGGCTGCCGTGGCCGGCAGCGTCCTCTGCCTGCTGGGGGTTATGTGGATGGGGATTCTCACCGGGCTGATGCTCTCCGCCGCGGGGCAGACCCCGCCCGATTCCGCCGTGGTTCTCGTGCTGGGGTGCAAGGTAAACGGCAACGGCAGCCCCAGCTATTCCCTGCAAAAGCGGATCGACCGGGCGTATGCGTATCTCACCGAGCACCCCCAGGCGGTGGTCATCGCCACCGGCGGGCAAGGGGAGAACGAACCGGCCCGCGAGTGCGACGTGATCCGGCAGGGGCTGCTCGAAAAGGGGATTTCGCCGGACCGGATTCTGACGGAGGGCGATTCCTGTGACACCGAGCAGAACATGGAGAACTGCGCCCGGCTGCTGAAGGAGCACGCCCTGGGGAACGAGGTGGCCGTGGTCACCGACAACACCCACGCCTACCGGGCCTGCCGCATTGCGGAAAAGTACGGGCTGGTCCCCTATGCCCAGCCGGCGGCGTTTGACGATTGGTTTCTCCCGGCGGGCTACGGGCGGGAGCTGTTGTCCCTGACGCTGTTTTTCCTTGAGAATCTGTAAAGAGCCCCCGCGCGTAAAAGGGGGACCTTGGAGAAAAGTTCACGGTTGAACCGGCGGGGGAGAATGTGTATAATAGGGGCAGGATTTTCGAAAGGAGCAGGATGCATGGCTATTCTGATTACCGGGGCCCGGGTGATCGACCCGGCCTCTCATACCGACGCGCCGCTTGCGATTCTCATCGAGGACGGGCGCATTACCCGCATGGCGCCGTCGATTGTTCCGCCCGGCGGCTGCGAGAGGATCGACGCGGCGGGGCTGGTGGCCGCGCCGGGGCTGGTGGATATGCACGTTCACCTGCGCGATCCCGGCCAGACCCACAAGGAGGATATTTTCACCGGCTGCCGGGCAGCGGCGGCGGGCGGCGTGACCAGCCTGCTGTGTATGCCCAACACGTCCCCCGCGGTGGATACGCCGGAGACGGTCGCCTATATCCGGGAGAAGAGCCGCACGGCCGACGCCCGGGTGTACGTCTGTGCGGCCATTTCCCGGGGGCTGAAGGGGGAGGAGGCAACGGATATCCCCGCCCTGCAGCGGGCCGGGGCCGTGGCCCTGTCGGATGACGGGCGGCCGGTTTTGTCGGCCTCCATGATGGCCCGGGCCATGCGGCAGGCCGCCGGCCTTTCGATGGCGGTGACGGCCCACTGCGAGGATCTGGAGCTGGCCAACGGCGCCAGGATGAACGAGGGCGACGTCTCCCGTTCCCTGGGCGTCCCCGGCGACCCCAACGCCGCCGAGGATGTGGGCACCGCCCGCGAGATCGCGCTGGCGGCCGCGTACCGGGTGCCGGTGCACGTCTGCCATGTCAGCACGAAGGGCAGCGCCGCGATGATCCGCGCCGCCAAGAGGGACGGGGTGGCCGTAACGGCCGAAACCTGCCCCCATTACCTGCTGCTGACCGACCGGGCGCTGGAAAAGCGGGACGCCAATTTCCGCATGAACCCGCCGCTGCGCACCGAAGAGGACCGGCTGGCGATGATTGAGGCTTTGCGCGACGGCACGCTGGATGCCATTTCCACCGACCATGCGCCCCATTCGCCGCAGGAGAAGGCCGATTTCCTGGGCGCGCCCAACGGCTCGATCGGGATGGAGACCTCGTTTGCGGCCAGCTGTACGGCGCTGGTCAAAACCGGGGTGCTGACCCTCTCCCAGCTTCTGGAGAAGATGAGTTTGCGCCCGGCGCAGATTCTGGGGATCGACGCCGGCCGTCTGTACGAGGGCGGCCCGGCGGATATCGTCCTGCTGGCCCCCGGGGAGGAATGGGTGGTGGACCCCGATGCCCTGCACGGGAAAAGCCGCAACACCCCCTTTGCCGGGATGCGCCTGACGGGGAAGGTAAAGGCAACGATCTGCGCCGGCCGGGTGGTATACCGGGACGGCGAATAAAACGGGAGACCGGAAAATAAAAAAGACAGGAGAAGAAGAACATGGCACTTGACAGACTGATTGAGGCGATTGTGGAAAAACAGAACCCCACGGTGGCCGGGCTGGATCCGAAGCTCGATTACATCCCCGCTTATATCCGGGAGGCGAGCTATGAAAAATACGGCAAAACGCTGGAGGGCGCGGCCGATGCCCTGCTGACCTTCAACAAGGGCCTGATTGACGCGCTGTGCGACATCGTTCCGGCGGTCAAGCCCCAGTGCGCCTACTACGAGATGTACGGCTGGCCGGGGGTGAAGGCCCTGCACGACACCATTGCCTATGCCAAGGAAAAGGGGCTGTTCGTGATCACCGACGGCAAGCGCAACGATATCGGCGCCACCATGACGGCCTATGCCGCGGCCCATCTGGGGCAGGTCTCGGTGGAGGGCGAGCGCGTTTCCCCCTTCGGGGCCGATGCGCTGACCGTGAACGGCTACCTGGGCTCGGATGGGATCACGCCCCTTCTGACGGTGTGCCGCGAGCAGGATACCGGCATTTTCGTGCTGGTGAAAACCTCCAACCCCTCCTCCGGCGAGCTGCAGGACCGCCTGCTGGACGACGGGAAGACCCTGTATGCCGCCATGGGCGACCGGTGCGAGCAGTGGGGGGAGCAGCTGCCCGGAAAATACGGCTACTCCGGGGTGGGCGCCGTGGTGGGCGCCACCTACCCCGCACAGCTGCAGGAGATGCGCAAAGCGGCCCCGCACACGTTCTTCCTCGTGCCCGGGTACGGCGCCCAGGGCGGCGCGGCGGACGATGTGGCCCCCGGCTTTGACGAAAAGGGCCTGGGCGCCATCGTCAATTCCAGCCGCGGGATTATGTGTGCCTGGCAGAAAGCCGGGCAGAAAGCCGGGCAAAAAGCCGGGCAGAACGGGGAGAACTACGGCCAGGCGGCCCGGGAAGAGGCCATCCGCATGCGCGACGCCATTGTGGCCCGCATCGGGAAGATTTCGCTGTAATCCGGCGGGAAAAGAGGAGGCGTTCCCATGAGTTATCAATTGGAAAACGGCACGCTGCTTCGTGCCGGAGAGCTGGCCCCCGGGGTGTTCGACTGGACCCTTTCCGCCCCGCAGATTGCCGCCAAGGCCCAGCCCGGGCAGTTTGTCAATGTGCAGGTGCCGGGCAAAACCCTGCGCCGCCCCATCTCCCTGTGCGGGTTCGATCCGTCGGCCGGCACCCTGCGCCTGGTCTTCCAGATCCGCGGCGAGGGCACCGCGATTCTCTCGTCGCTCCCCGTGGGGACGACCCTCAGCCTGCTGGGCCCCCTGGGCCACGGGTTCCCCGCGCCTGAGGCGGGGCAGAACGTGCTGTTTGTGGGCGGCGGCATCGGGGTGCCCCCGCTGCTGCAGGCGGCCAAAGGGGCGGGGGAGAACGCCCTGGTGTGCCTGGGGTTCCGCACGGCTTCGGCGGTCATTCTGAAGCCGGATTTCGAGGCAAACGGCAACCGGGTGTACCTGGCCACCGATGACGGCACCGCCGGGCGCCACGGCTTTGCGGCGGACTGCGCCCGGGAGCTCTCCTTTGCGGCGGCGTACATCGTGATTTCGCCGCGGTTTATGCGGTCGATAAGCTCCTGCGGGATCTCACGGCGCTTCCTGCCATTGCGCCATTCCGGGTCGGCAGCTTTAGCGGCGTCCATGCCAGCATTGAAGCGCTCGATT
>JBJEQH010000224.1:0-6238 GCA_051881655.1 Candidatus Heritagella sp.
ATACTGGATTTTCCACGGGAGGATTTGTATAATGAGAAAACAATCGTTCTCCTGTCCGGGGCGTAACCATAGAAAAAGGGGTCTGCTATGTTTTTTCACTGGTTTTTTCTTTTCGCTCTTTACAGTTTCCTCGGCTGGTGCTGTGAAACGCTTTTCTGTTCACTGGCCGCCCGCCGTTACATAAACCGGGGCTTCCTCAGTGGGCCGTTCTGTCCGATTTACGGATTTGGGGCACTGTTTGTTGTCTGGGCTTTCAGCTATCTCTCGGATCGCCCTGTGCTTTTATTTGTGCTGAGTATCATCGGCTGCTCGCTGCTGGAATACTTTACAAGCTGGCTGCTGGAAAAGGTTTTCCACATGTCCCTGTGGGATTATTCCAACCGCCGCGGCAATCTGAATGGGCGGATCTGTGTGCGCAACTCCCTCTTGTTCGGCCTGCTGTCCGTTGCCATGATTTACGGCATCCATCCCACGGTTACCCATCTGCTGTCCCTGCTGCCTCCCTGGAGCACCCTGTTGTTCTTCTGCCTGTTCCTGGCTTACTTTTTCTTCGATCTGATTCTGACGGTGCGCGCCCTGATCAGTCTGGAACAGGAAGCCGGCCTGCGCGATATGGATCTGCAGCAGCTGACGGATACCCGCGATACATACAAAGAAAAGATGAAACGGAAAACCCGCCATCACTTCCGCCGCAGCCGGGCGCGGCTGTTTTTGGCTTTTCCCCGGATGCGTTCCCTGCGCCACCCGGAATCCCTGCGCCAGTTAAAAGAAGAATGCCAGAAAGGCCTGCAGAATTTGCGCCGGAATGTGGAGGAAGAGTGGAATTCCGTCAAAGAAAATGTACGGGACCACAGCCGCCGGGACCCGGAGTCCTCACAAAAAGAGCACCCAAACAGAAAGGACGGATGACACCGTGTCACGCATCATTCTGATCCCCGATTCCTTCAAGGGAACCCTCTCCTCCCTGCAGATCTGCCAAATTATGAGAGAGGAAATTCTTCGGCAGGATCCAACCAGCGAGGTGATCTCTATTCCCGTCGCCGATGGCGGCGAGGGAACGGTGGAGGCCTTTCTGACCGCATTGGGCGGGGAGAAAAAAGAAAAAGCTGTCTGCGGTCCCCACTTTACCCTGGTGCCCTCCTTCTGGGGGAAGCTGCCGGACGGCACAGCGGTGATTGAAATGGCCGCGGCCGCCGGTCTGCCCCTTGTGGGGGAGGATAAGCATGTGGAAACTGCGACCACCTTCGGCGTGGGAGAGCTTCTGCGGGATGCCCTGGAGAGCGGCTGCCGCCGGATTCTTCTGGGCCTGGGCGGCAGCGCCACCAATGACCTGGGTTGTGGAGCAGCCTGTGCGCTGGGAGCGCGCTTTTTCAAAGCGGACGGTACCTCGTTTGTCCCCACGGGCGGAACCCTGTGCGAGATTGATTCGATGGATCTCTCCTCGCTGCTGCCCTCCCTGTCAGGGGCGGAAATCACCGTGATGTGCGATATCGACAACCCGCTGTATGGGGAGGAAGGGGCCGCTTTTGTATTCGCCCCCCAGAAAGGAGCGGACCCTGCCATGGTCCGGCGGCTGGATGAGGGACTGCGCCATGGGGCCGCCGTGATCCGCCGGGATGTGGGAGCTGCCGTTGACCGGCTGCCCGGCGGCGGAGCGGCCGGCGGAATGGGTGCCGGTATGTCCGCTTTTCTGGGGGCAAAGCTCTGCCCCGGAATCGAGGCGGTACTGGATACCGTCCATTTTGATTCGCTGCTGCGCGGCGCCCGGATGGTCTACACCGGCGAGGGACGAATCGACTCGCAGAGCCTGCGGGGAAAGGTGGTCATTGGGGTCGCCCGTCGGGCCAAAAAGGCCCATGTGCCGGTCACGGTTCTGGTGGGTTCCATCGGAGAGGGATATGAAGGCGCCTATGAGGAAGGGGTCAGCGGCATTTTCAGTATCAACCGCCAACCCATGGATTTCTCCCAATCCCGCTTTCACAGTGAAGAAAACCTGCACCGGACGATGCGGGATCTGCTTCTCTATCAGAAAGCACTGGCTGCCTGCCGGTAACCCATAAATCAAGAAAAAGACCCCGGGGGATCGGCTATCCGAAACCTCCGGGGTCTTTCTTCTCTCTTCAGGCAAATTACCGGGCCAGTGCCACCAGCGCTTCGGGAAGATCCTCTTCCGTAGCCGACACAGACAGGGTAATGGTGGTATTGGCGCTGTCCGCCAGAACCTTCAGCTTGGCAATGAAGGACTCGAGAACTGCAATATCATTGCCAATAATCTTTAACGTGGAATCAACGAAGATATCCGTTACATCATAGTTACCGGCGCAGATGCCGCTGATAAAACCGAACATCGCGTCTGCCCCATTGATCGCATACGCATCCGTATCAATCAGGCGGGCTTTGTGGGAGATGTCATAGGTCAGTTTGAGGCCCTTTTCGATTACAACCACATTGCCGCTGGATTTTGCCACCGCATTGTTGGCGTTCTCGATGAGCTTTTTGGTTTTGCCGGATCCTTTTTTGCCGATGAGTAAGGTGATCATGCAAACTCCTCCTTAAATATTGTTGATTTCCCAAAGTGGAAACACAAACTTCATTTTTATTGTGTTGGAACCCAATCAGAACAATCTGGCTTCCAGGGCTGCGCGGGCATCCTCATATCCCGGTTTGCCCAGAAGAGCAAACATATTCTTCTTGTAGCTCTCTACACCGGGCTGATTGAAGGGATTGACCGCCAGCAGATAGCCGGAAATGGCACAGGCCTTCTCAAAGAAATAGATGAGATGGCCCAGCGTATTCTCCGAGAAATCGGGGGCCAGAATCACACCGCTGGGGGTACCGCCGTCGGCATGGGCCAGAACGGTTCCCTCGAATGCCTTCTGATTGATATAGGACATCGTCTTCCCCTGCAGGAAGTTCAGACCGTCCACATTCTCGGGATCAAAGCCGATGGTGATCTCCTGCTTGGGCTTTTCAAACTGCATCACCGTCTCGAACATCAGGCGGCTGCCGTCCTGGATATACTGACCCATGGAGTGCAGATCCGTGGAGAACACAACCGAAGCCGGGAACAGGCCCTTGTGGTCCTTGCCCTCGCTCTCGCCGAACAGCTGCTTCCACCACTCGTTCATCATGGCATAACACGGTTCATACGAGACCATGATCTCGACGCTCTTGCCCTTGCGAAGCAGAATATTGCGCACGGCCGCATACTTGTAGCAGTCGTTTTTCATCAGGTCGGGCTCCTGATACAGCTCACGCGCCTGCGCAGCGCCCTGCATCAGAGCATCAATGTCCGCGCCGCTGACGGCGATGGGCAGCAGACCCACGGCAGTCAGGACCGAGAAGCGCCCGCCGACATCATCCGGCACCACAAAGGTTTCGTATCCTTCGCGGTCCGCCAGCTGCTTGAGCGTGCCCTTGGCACGGTCGGTGGTGCAGAAAATCCGCTCGCGCGCACCCTCTTTTCCGTATTTCTTCTCCAGCAGTTCGCGGAACACGCGGAAAGCGATGGCCGGTTCCGTTGTCGTGCCGGACTTGCTGATCATATTGATCGAAACATCTTTCCCCTCGCACAGGGTAATCAGCTCTGCCAGAGCGCTGGAGCTGATGCTGTTGCCGCAATAGTAGATATCGGGCGTATCCTTCGGCAGCGCGTTGTAGCGGTTGGACTTCAGAAATTCAATCGCGGCGCGGGCACCCAGATACGAACCGCCGATGCCGATTACGATAAATACATCCGTATTCTTCTGAATTCTGGCAGCGGCTGCTTTGATGCGGGCAAACTCTTCTTTATCATAATTGACGGGCAGATCCACCCAGCCCAGAAAATCGTTTCCCAAACCGGTACCGCCGTGCAGCGTATCGTGGGCCGCCTTCACCTGGGGAGCAATCGCGTCGTACTCTTCCTTATGAATAAAGGAATCGAGATAATGCGTCTCATATTTCAGTGCCATACCTTGGCCTCCTCTGTTGATGAATAACCCAAAGGGTTATTTGACTATATTGTACAATATCTGCCGGGGATTTGCAAGGCGGCACGGAATTTTTATTGGTTGATTTTTCGAAAAATCAGAATGTCCCCAAATTTTGCAAAAGCAGAAGAAATATTTTATCCCAACTGACCGCCTCGACGGCGGCACCGGCATAAACCGGTAAGGACACCAGCTCTTTTCCCTCCAGCACGCAGCGTATTTTTCCGATCTCCTGATCTTTCTCAACCGGCGCTTCCAGCCTTTCGGGCAGCTCGGGGATCATTTCGATGGCCTGCTCTTTCCCCTTTTCCACCAGCAGAACCGGGCACGGCTGTGCATAAACGGAAACGGAACCCTCCATGCCCCCATCGACCGGCAGATCCGGCAGATCCGGCAGCGCGGGCGATGCGGCACTCCATCCCGCAAATCCGGTATCCAGCAGCATGGCCGCTTCCGAAAAGCGCAGATCGGTGGAATCGCTGCCCAATACCACCGCGATCAGCGAGAGGCCGTCCCGCTCGGCCGTTGCCACCATGCAGCTTCCCGCCTGCGAGGTGGTCCCGGTTTTCAATCCGGTAATTCCCGAATACGTACGGATCAGCTTGTTGGTATTGACCAGCTGTGTGGCGCCGTCGCGCACATAATCAATCCAGGTGGTGGTATAGGCGAAAATTTCCTCGTGCTTCAGCAGTTCCCGGCTCATTAACGCTACGTCATAGGCGGAGGAGACATGCCCCTCTTCATCCAGTCCGCAGCAGTTCTTGAAGACCGTGTCCTTCATTCCCAACTCCGCGGCCCTTTCATTCATCCTCTCCACAAAGGCCGTCTCGCTGCCGGCCACCTTTTCCCCCAGCGCCACGGCCGCATCATTGGCGCTCATGATAACCGTGGCTTTCAGCATGTCATCCACCGTCATCTGCTCCCCCTCTTTCAGCCAGATGTCCGACCCGCCCATTCCCGCGGCATTGGCACTGGCCGTCACCGTGTCATCCAGCGACAGCGTCCCTTTGTCGATTTCCTCCATTACCAGCAGCAGGGTCATCACCTTTGTAACCGAAGCGATGGCCCTGGGATCGTGCGCGTTTTTTTCAAACAGAATCTGCCCGGTGCCCGCATCCATCAGCACGGCGGATTTGGCGGTCAGCTCTTCCTCGCTGACGGCGGATACCGGCATGCCCCCCAGTCCCGTCAGAAAAATGACCGCACAAAGCCAGAGCGCCAGCCCCTTCTTTCTTTTCATGATTCCCTCACACCCTTTCTGAGCCGGGGTTTTCCCCCGCTGCTTTTATGGATATGTAAAAAGAAAAGGGAATATTTGCCGCCATCCTCTCCCCCACAAAAAAGCGAACAGCCCCATGTTCCTTCCCGCAGGAAGAGCCACAGGGCTGTTCGCTTTTGGTGATAAGAAAAAGATAAGAAAGGTGTACACAAAAGAAAAGAATCAGCGCCGCACCGGTATTCCCTGCCCATGCAGGTATTCCTTCAGATCGGGGATCTGAATCTCGCCGAAATGGAACAGACTGGCGGCCAGCACCGCATCGGCGCCGCCCTGGGTGAAGGCATCGGCAAAATGGGACAGTGTACCGGCGCCCCCGGATGCGATCACCGGGACCGGCACCGCATCGGCCACCGCCCGGGTGAGCGGCAGATCATACCCGTTTTTCACCCCGTCGCAATCCATACTGGTGAGCAGAATCTCCCCGGCCCCCATGGCCACGGCTTCTTTCGCCCACGCCACCGCATCCTTTCCGGTATCCACCCGGCCGCCGTTGAGATACACGGTCCAGCCGTCATTGGGATCCTGCGTGCGGCGCTTGGCGTCGATCGCACATACAACGCACTGACTGCCGAATTTCTTGGCGGCCTCCCGGATCAGGGTGGGATCCTTCAGCGCCGAGGAATTCACCGAGACCTTGTCGGCACCGGCATGCAGCAGCTTCTGAAAATCCTCGACCGAGCGGATTCCACCGCCCACGGTGAAAGGGATAAAGATCGTCGAGGCCACTTTCTCGACGATGTCAATCATGATATTCCGGGCATCGGAGGAAGCGGTGATATCCAGCAGCACCAGCTCGTCCGCCCCCTGCTCATCGTAACGCCGGGCCGCCTCTACGGGGTCGCCCGCATCCCGCAGGCCGACAAAATTGGTTCCTTTGACCACCCGGCCGTTTTTCAGATCCAGACAGGGGATAATTCTCTTGGCATACATAGCGGGTTCCTTTCTTCCTCGGTTCATCGTTCTGTTTTCGTCGGGTTTCCCCTGTTTT
>JBJEQH010000225.1:0-6158 GCA_051881655.1 Candidatus Heritagella sp.
CCCATAGGCTTTGGGGAGCCGCCGGTCGGTCCGTTTCCCTCCATGGCGAGAATGCCATCCATCACGCAGATGGACGGGCGGACATATTCGCACAAATCCACCAGCATGGCGGCAAACTCTTCCTTCTGCGGAAAGCGGCAGTGCATTTCGGGTTTCATCAATCCCGGAATCACCCCGAAAAGATTCTTGCTGCATCCGCTGAACATCATCATGCAGTGGGATTTCAGCTTGGCAATATCCACAATCAGATCGGCCTGCAGAATGGGGGTAATTATATCGAACAGCCGGCAGCGCTCCCCCTGGGGATAGGAAACCGGCTGATGGGAACAGTCCTCATTGAGTGTGATGCCATAGGTATTGGCCATCTCCCGGTAACCGCAGCCCTGATACAGGGACCGGAGCAGTGCCGGCGTATAAGGTCCTCCCGGGCTCTCGGCCACCACCACCTTGGCCCCTCGTTCCATCAGCCAGGTGCATACGGCTGCGGTGACCAGCGGATGGGTGCATACACCGCTGGTTCCATCCGCCCGTACCACCAAGTTGGGTTTTACTGCCACTTTGATCCCCGGGTGGAGAAGCTCTTCTGCTTTTATGGCGGAAAACTGCTGATCAATCACCGCCCGGATTTCATCATACCGGTACGCTTCACACCGGTTTAAAGCCACCAGCGTATCATAATTTTTCATACTTTTTCACAAAGCGCTCGATTCGGCGCAGAGCCTCCGTAATATGCTTAATGGAATAGGAATAGGAAATCCGGACAAAACCTTCGCCGCATGCGCCAAAGGCCGTTCCCGGCACGACGGCTACGTGTTCCTCGTAAATCAGTTTTTCACAGAAATCATCGGAAGTCAGCCCGGTTTTCTGAATGCTGGGGAAAACGTAAAAAGCCCCTTCGGGATCAAAGCAGGTCAGTCCCATCCGGTTCAGCTCACTCACAATCAGACGGCGGCGCATATCATACTGTTCCCGCATATAGGTGATATCCGGGTCGCCGTTGCGCAGCGCCTCGATGGCCGCATATTGGGCCGGGGTCGGGGCGCTCATAATCACATACTGGTGCAGCTTTGTCATGGCCGCCAGAATTTCAGCGGGCCCCATGGCATACCCCAGCCGCCATCCGGTCATGGCGAACGCTTTGGAAAAGCCGTTTACAACAATGGTTCGCTCCCGCATTCCGGGAATGCTGACCAAAGAGCAGTGACCGGCTTTCCCATAAGTCAGTTCGCCGTAAATCTCATCGCTGAGAACCAGCAGATCGTTCTCGATAATCACCTTCGCAATCTCTTCCAAATGCTCCCGGCGCATCACACCGCCGGTGGGATTGTTGGGATACGGAAGAATCAGCAGCTTGGTTTTCGGCGTGATTTTCCGGCGCAGCTCATCGGCTGTCAGGCGAAAGTGATTTTCCGCCTTTGTTTCAATGATAACCGGAACCCCCTCGGCCATTTCTGTCATGGGTACATAACAGACATAACTCGGCTCGGGGATCAGGACCTCATCGCCGGGATTGATCAGGGTGCGAATGCACAGATCAATGGCTTCCGATCCGCCCACGGTCACGAGACATTCGCTCTCCGGGTTGTACTCCACCCCATAATGGCGCAGAAACCAGGCGCACAATTCTTTGCGCAGATCCAAAAAACCGCGGTTGGGAGAATAGTGTGTGCGGCCCTTGTCCAGCTGGCGGATTCCCTCCTGCCGGATATGCCAGGGGGTGGAAAAATCCGGTTCCCCGATGCTCAGCGAGATGACATCCTCCATTTCATTGGCAATATCAAAAAATTTGCGGATGGGCGAAGGTTTAATGATTTGGATTTCCCGATTGAGACGGGACTGATAGTCGATCACCGTTACTGTCCCTCTCTCTCGTCAACTTCTTCTCCCTGCAGGGAAACACCCGCTTCCTTATAGCGATGCAGGATAAAATGGGTCGCCGTAGAGAGGACTCCGTCAATCGGGGCCAGGCGCCGCGCCACAAACACAGCGATATCCTGCATGGTTTTGGCATTGACCGTCACCGCCAGATCATAGGAACCGCTCATCAGATACAGGCTTTCCACCTCGTCAAAAGCCATGATGTGTTCGGCAATTGCGTCAAAACCGGTATCCTTGCGCGGAGTAACGCGCAGTTCGATCAGGGCCGATGCGCGCTCGACCTGTGCCTTCTCATAATTGATCAGGGGCTTATACCCGCAGATAATCCCCGCTTTCTCATACGCATCCAATGTAGCCGCCACTTCTTCGGTGGTTTTTCCCAGCATCACAGCGATCTGCTCATTGCTCAGCCGGGCATTTTCCTGCAAAAGCTGTAAGGTTCTTTCCATAACAATCTCTCCTATCATAAAACTTGATCCCCGATTTACAGAATCGGGATCCGAACCGGTTCCCGCTTTCGGAACAGTGTATAGTGGGAAAAGCCAATCCGGCGCAGCATCTCCAAAACACGGGGAATTCCGGCGCCCGTATCCCGCGGGATATGGGCATCGGCCCCGATCGTGATCATCCGCCCACCTTTTTCGTAGTAGCGGCGTACCAAACTCTCATCCGGAAGGGGAACGCCAATTTCCTGGCGGTACCCGGAAGCATTCACTTCCAGGGCGATCCCGCGCCGGATAAGCTCCTCAAAAATCAAATCAATCTGGGGCAGAAACCGGGTGATTTCCGTCTTTTCCGGGGCGACATGGCGCATATAGCGGAAGGGATAGGTTAAGTGGGCCAAAGAATCAAACCGGCCCCACTGAACCATCTGCAGCAGCTCGGAAAAATACCGGGAGAGCAGATCGGCGGGATCCTCTTTTTCATAATGCAGAAAATAAAAATCTTCTTCCCCCTTGAGGTTATGCAGGGAACCCAGAATAAAGTCGTAGGGGCCGGCGCGTTCCACTTCTTCGGCGGCGTGCAGGTCCTGCAGTGGTTCCCCCAGCTCCACCCCGAACAGAACTTCCAGCTTTCCCTCCCAGTCAGCGGCTGCCTGCTTTGCCATAAAACGGGAGGATTCCATCATGGCCCGTGAATTGTCAAACAGAAAAGTGGAACAATCCCGGTGGTCCGTGATGGTGATACTGTCCATTCCGTGTTCCCAGGCGGCACGCGCCATTTCCTCCACCGGAGAAAAACCATCAAAAGAGGCGCTGGAATGCATATGGCTATCGCTGAGAAACTGTTTGGCCATATCCGCTCACACAGTCCTTTCGCAAAGCGGCTTTTTGCGCACCAAAAGCCGGTGAATATGGTACAAAAGCCGGGAAATCCGGGCACTGAAAGGAATATCATAAAGACGGGTAAAGAACAGAGAAACCCGCCCCTTCTTCTCTTTCATGCTGGCCATGGGGGCATCCGATACCCGTGACAGCGCACGGTATCGCAGATAATGCTCTCTCCCCCAAATCGTGCAGTCGGAAAACCAGGGCTTGGTGGGAAGTTTACCGCCGATGTAGTGAAGAATCACCACATTCTCCCTCTCCTGCGTGATGCTCTCCTTTGAAAAGGTCGGTTTTTCCGCGCAGTCATAGGAAGCGACCATCTGATAGACCCGGTCGCTCAGCCCAGCGGGAAAATCGTACCGAAGCGGCAGCCGCACCACATCCTCCGGACGCACAGCGAGATTAAACAGTGTCTGATCGGGAAAACGGAAAGAGGAACCATATTTTTTCACCCAATCCTGCAAAACGGCATCGATGTGCCGTTTCCGGCACTCCTGCAGATTAAAGAGCAGGACGCCGCCATTAAAATAGAAGGGCGTATCCCAGAAGGGGTCATCCGGAGCCACCGCCAAAAAAGCGGGAATATCCAGAATCCCGCCCAGCACTTTTCCGGTTAAATCGGTTTCCCACAATTCCTTCAGCGGCTGCAGGTTTACCGTATCCCCGTCAATCCACAGAATTCGATCGAGATCCGGGAACAACTCTTCCATAAACATGTACAGATAGGCATTGCAGGTTCCCTTCCACCCGGTGGGCCGGTAGTTTTCGCGAATTTCGCGGATGTAAGTATCGCAGTTGTGCAGCTGAACCGTTCCGTTGGGGTAGTTTTCCGCCGCACTCATCAAAAGCTGTTCGTTTTCAGGAGAAACCTCCTCGGTCAACACATGCACGCATACCGGCACATCGCGGTTGCTCTCGAAAACCGATACAGCCGATACCACTGTCGGCGCGCAATACCCGTTGTTCGTCATATAGCAAACATGGATCATTGTTCTCATCCCTTTTTCATAAGCCTGCCTCACCCAGAAATTCCGGTGAAACTATGGTAAATATACCACAAAAGCCAGAAAAAAGGAAGGGAATTTCCCTTTTTCCTCTGCAAAAGTGCCCAAGATCGCTTTTTAAAACTACTATAATAAATTTCCCTTGACTTTATTTCCGGGTTCCCCCATAATAATAGAAAATTCATAGGAAAAGGAAGGATATTTTCCATGCGTGCAATTATTACCGTTGTCGGCAAAGATACTGTTGGCATTCTGGCAAAAGTTTCTCAGATCTGTTCCAAAGAGCATGTGAATATTATGGATGTAACCCAGTCCATCATGCAGGATATGTTTGTGATGATTATGATGGTGGATATCTCTTCCTGTGCGGTTCCGTTCTCCACCCTGCAGGATGAGCTGGAAGCTGCCGGAGGCGAGATGAACCTGAAAATCCACGTCATGCACGAGGATATTTTTAACTCGATGCATCGCATTTGATCCCGGAAAGGATGAAGAAACATGGGTGTTGTCAATACACACGATATATTGGAAACAATCCGGATGATCGAAAACGAAAATCTGGATGTGCGCACCATCACAATGGGAATCTCTCTGCTGGACTGTGCGGACCCCGATGCTGACCGGGCTTGTCAGAAAATCTATGACAAAATCTGCCGCTGCGCCAAAGACCTGGTGAAAACCGGCGAGGATATCAGCCGTGAATACGGAATCCCGATCATTCACAAACGAATCTCAGTTACCCCTATTGCCATGCTGGCGGCCGCGACCCCCTCGGTCAGTCCGGTGTGCTACGCCATGGCTTTGGATCGGGCTGCCCGGGAGGTGGGCGTAAACTTTGTGGGCGGCTACTCTGCCCTGGTCCACAAGGGATTTTCCCCCGGGGACCGGGCGCTGATTTCCAGCATTCCGGAAGCACTAAGCCGCACGGAATTTGTCTGCTCCTCGGTCAACATTGGTACGACCAAGGCTGGGCTGAATATGGATGCCGTGGAAATGATGGGCCATGTGATCCACGATACCGCAGTTGCCACGGCGGACCGGGACTCCATCGGCGCTGCCAAACTGGTGGTTTTCTGCAACGCACCCGAGGACAACCCGTTTATGGCGGGGGCTTTCCACGGTGTGGGCGAACCGGACTGCGTTATTAACGTCGGCGTCTCGGGACCCGGTGTGGTACGGGCCGCCCTGGCGAAAGCGGGCGACTGCGATCTGAGCGCCGTAGCGGATCTGATCAAGCGTACGGCTTTCAAAATTACCCGTATGGGACAGCTGGTTGCCCAGGAGGCTTCCCGCAGGCTGCAGGTTCCCTTCGGCATTGTGGATCTGTCCCTGGCCCCCACCCCTGCTGTGGGTGACAGTGTCGCCTACATCCTGGAGGAGATGGGTCTGGAAACCTGCGGAGCCCACGGAACCACGGCTGCCCTGGCCCTGCTGAATGACGCCGTGAAAAAGGGCGGCGTGATGGCCTCCTCCCATGTGGGCGGCCTCTCCGGCGCTTTTATTCCCGTTACGGAGGATGCCGGGATGATTCATGCGGCCGAGTGCGGCACGCTGACGCTGACAAAACTGGAAGCAATGGCCGCGGTGTGCTCGGTGGGGCTGGATATGATTGTCATTCCCGGCGATACCCCGGATGAAACCATTTCCGCCATTATCGCCGATGAGGCGGCCATCGGTATGGTCAACACCAAAACGACGGCGGTCCGCCTGATTCCTGCCATTGGGAAAAAGGTCGGTGAGACGCTGAATTTCGGCGGTCTTCTCGGCGGCGGGCCTGTGATGGAGGTCAATCCCGCTTCTCCCCTGCGCTTTGTAAAGCGCGGCGGCCGGATCCCGGCCCCGATGCAGGCGCTGAAAAACTGAGCCAAAAGAAAATTGGGCCCCGGGCCTTCACAGAAAAGCTCTCTTCTCCCACTGCGGCGAAGAGAGCTTTTTGTTTATAGATCGG
>JBJEQH010000226.1:0-6028 GCA_051881655.1 Candidatus Heritagella sp.
TCGCAGGAAAGGGGTATGACATCTCCGGGAAAAGTGTATTCCTGATTTCCCAGATCGTGTGCAATGGTTCCCGTGTTGGACGGGGATCCCTGACACCCGATGGTTTGGACCTGGTGCTGAATGTTTCCACGATCATCAAAAATGCGACGAATATCGTGGAGGGCAAAAAGGAACTGGAAGGCGGTACTTTGCAGAAAGATGCCTTCTCCTTTACTCTGACGGCTACGGATTCCAGTTTTGCGCCTCTGACCGGCGATCAGGCTTCCTCGGAGACCGTGAAAAACAAGGCAGATGGTAGCTTTGTATTCACGGCGCTGGAATTTGATAAAGAGGGCACCTATTATTTCACCGTTACGGAAGAAAAGGGCTCGCAGGACGGTATGGTATATGACACTGCCGTCTATCAGCTGACGATGGTTGTCACCAAAAATGACGGGAGCAGCTATAGTGTGAAGACGACGACCGTAAAAGCGGCCGGAGGTCAGACCACAGAAGCAGATGAAATTGTTTTTGTCAACCGTGTGAAAACCACGGGAACGTTGACGGTGACCAAAGAACTGGCACAGGGAAGCGAAGCAGTTGCGATTCCGCAGAATACTTCGTTTACCGTATACAAGGACGGTGTGGTATACAGCACCTTCACTTACGCCGATATGACGAATGGCAGCTACACCATTCCGGATGTTCCTGCCGGGGAATATTATGTAACGGAAACCGGCGCCGATGTGGACGGGTATGTTCTGTCGGTATCGGGAACCGGTTCTGATGAAGTGGTAACGGTGACGGCTGGGCAGTCCACAGCCTTGTCCGTAACCAATTCGTATAAGAAGATCATGGGGACCATCACGGTCAGCAAGGAACTTGCCTCCGACGATGAGAATGCGCAGACGGACAAAACCTTTACCTTTGAAGTGAAGGACGCGGCGGGTAATGTAGTTGACACCCTGACCATGAAGGCCGGCGAGAGCGATACCACAATCAGCCTTCCCTATGGTACGTATACGGTGACCGAAACGGGCTCGGCTACCATTGACAATTACACCTTTGCGAATGTTTCTTATGACGGGAAGGATGAATGTGAGGTAAGCATTCAGAGAGACGGCCAAGCTGTTACAGTTAAGGCTGTGAATACCTATACCCGTGATACCGGGAAGCTGACGATCACCAAGGCTTTGGCACAGGGCAGCGAAAATGTTGCGATTCCGGAGAATACCATCTTTACCGTGTACGCGGCTGATGGCAGCGAATATGCGGAGTTTAAGTATTCCCAGATGGAAAACGGAAGCTATACCATTGAGAATGTGCCCACCGGTCGCTATTATGTGACCGAGAGCGGCGGCGAAGTAGCCAGCTATCAGCTCACCGTGGCCGGGGTTGGCAGCGAGAAAGCTGTGACGGTTGAAAAGGATGGTACTGCGACGGTTGCCATTACCAATGATTACCAGAAGGTAATGGGCGACGATGTGATTAACCCCACCACCCTGACGGTTCACAAAGTGGATAAGGACGACAGCAATGTTTCCCTGGCGGGTACCGAGTTTACCCTGAAGCAGGGCGACCAGGTTGTAAATACGCTGACCACCGACGAAAACGGCGATGCGGTGTTTACCTTTACTGCTGCCGGGGAGTATACGATCACCGAGACAAAGGCATCGACCGGTTATGTGAACAGCGATGTCTCCTATGCGGTTACGGTAACGGAAAAATATGTGAAAGTCATCCGTGAGGGTGATTTGTGGCACAATATTTATGACCTGATTCTGAGCCTGAATCCCGATACTTCTTATGCTGACGGTGTTCTGACGGTGAAAAATGCCAAGATCATGGGGACCATCACCGTCAGCAAGGAACTCACTTCCGATGACGGGAATGCGCAGGCAGACGATACCTTTACCTTTGAAGTGAAGGATGCAACGGGCGCGGTAGTCGATACCCTGACCATGAAGGCCGGAGAGAGCGACACAACCATTGCGCTGCCCTACGGTGTTTATACGCTGGAGGAAACCGATCCGGCTCAGATTGCGGGCTACACCTTTGCCGGTGTTCTGTACAGCGGCGAAGGTTCGGATGAAGTGCAGGAGAAGATGGAAGTTCTGATCGATGAAAACGGTCAGTCTGTGAAGGTGATGGCTGTCAACAGCTATACCCGTGATACCGGAACGCTGACAATCACCAAGACGCTGGATAAAGACGGCGCGCCGGTCGAAATTCCGGCGGATACCCTCTTCCAGGTGTATGCGGAAGACGGGACGGCCTATGGTGATGCCTTTACCTATGCCGATATGAACGATGGCGTTTATGTGATGGAAAATGTGCCCACCGGCCGTTACTATGTGACGGAAACCGGCGCGGAGGTGGATGGTTACACCCTGGAGGTAACCGGCACGGGTGCCCAGCAGCTGACCGAAGTTCAGGCCAATGTGCCCGGTGAGCTGACGGTTGTGAACCGCTATGTGCAGATTCTGGTTACGGGTGATATGGGCAGCAGCCTGCCGCTGGTGCTCCTGGTACTGTTCAGCGGTATTGCTGGTTTGGGCCTGTACCTGGTGCGCAGAAAGGTGAACGGCTGATGGGATAATCTGCCGCACAGGGCATTTCCCATGAACCATTTATCCTGAAATAGAAAGAGAGCGGACCCCGTGAAAACGGGGTCCGCTTTTTTGGCTGCAAAACCGTATCTTACCATCAGTGGGAGGGAAGAGAGGATGAAACGGGGTGACTTTTCCTATGCATGGATGTCCATCCTGCTATATCGGAGGATAAGAAAAGCAGGCAGCCTTTCAGCCGGACAGCAAGGGCCGCGGCAGGGAATTACCCTGCCGCGGCCCTTGCTGTATTTTAGGAGAAAGAATGACTTATACACAAAAGAAAGGCCCGAAAATATTTCTGGGCAGAAGAAAGGCAGAAGGCCCACACTTGGGAGGACCTCTCTGCCCTTCTGTTTCCTACTATACACCAAAATGAAGGATCCGTCAATATAAATTGCAAATTTTTCGATAAAAACCAATTCGTACTTTAAAAAATGCAATTATTTTGTCGTATCATGCAAATTGTCGGTTTCCGTTAACTTTTTCAGATCAGAGAGAGTGCGGGAGAAGTGCTCAATGGCAGCCTGAACCGGGGCCGGAGAGCTCATATCCGCACCGGCATACTGCAGGGCGGCAATGGGATGGACACTGCTGCCGCTGCGAAGGAAACGCTTGTAATCCTCAACGGCGGGGGCCCCTTCGGACAAAATGCGGCCGGCGATCGCGCAGGCAGCGGAAATGCCGGTAGCGTACTGATAAACATAATAGGCGCGGTAAAAATGGGGGACGCGGGCCCACTCGCAGGAGAGGGCATCGGTTACCGTCAGTTCCGGTCCGTAGTAGGTCTCGTTCAGTTCCCGGTGAATGGCACATAGTTTCTGGGGCGTCAGGGGTTCACCGGCTTCACACAGGCGGTGCGTCTGCCACTCAAAATCGGCAAACATCACCTGGCGGAACAGGGTGCCCCGCAGATCGTCCAGCTGCTTGTCCAGCAGGATCATTTTTTCCTCACGGCTGGTGCTGTGGGTCAGCAGATAGTGGCTGAGCAGCTGCTCATTGACGGTGGAAGCGACCTCGGCGCAGAACAGGCTGTAGCCGCTGTAAACAAACGGCTGGGTGTGATTGGTAAACCATGTGTGCATGGCGTGCCCCAGCTCGTGGGCCAGGGTGAATACATCGTCCAGCGTGCCGGTAAAATTCGTGAGAATATACGGGTTGTACCCGTAGGCGCCCGTGGAATACGCCCCCGTGTTTTTGTTTTCGCCGGGATATACATCAATCCACCGCTCATCAAAGGCCTTTTGTACCAAAGCGGTGTAATCCTCCCCCAGTACAGCCGTGGCCTTCAGCACCAGCTCCTGGGCCTCTTCATAGCGGTAATGCCGGGCACTGCCGGAGACGATCGGAACAAACAGATCGGAAAAATACAGTTTGGAAAGACCCAGGCGCTCTTTGCGGAAGGCGACGTACTCGTGCAGGGGGGTGAGATTTTCGCGCACCGTCTGCAGCAGGTTATCATACACTTCTTCGGGAATATGGTTCTCGAACAGGGACATACTGCGGGCATTTGCAAAAGAGCGGGACCGCGCCAGATAGACGTCACTCTTCACCGAGCCCTCATAAAGACAGGCAAGGGTGTGGATGTGCTGCCGGTAGGTACCCAGCAGCGCGTCATAAAAGGTTTTCCGAAATTCCTGATCCGGGTTTTCCAGTGCGGTGCGGTAATTGGCCTCGTTGGCGGTGATGGCCGTCCCGTCCGGTGCCGTAACGGCGGGAAAAACGATATCATTGACCACCAGGTTTTCAAAGGCCTTTTTATACACACTGCCCAGATCATTCAGGCGAATCAGCAGCCCTTCTGTGGCAGGATCGAAGATATGCTCTTTCTGCGCGAAGAAGTCCTCGGCGTATTGCCGGTAGAGTTGCAGTGCGGGGATTTCCTCGCAGTATTTCTCGAAGGTCGAAAGGGAATACTGCATCAGCTCCGGCGCGAGAAAAGAGAGCTTTTCCGAAATAGCGGTGGCCGTATTGCGCAGCATACCGTTCATTTCACCGGCTTTTGCATCGCTCATGTCGGTATCCAGATGGGAGAAAGAGAAGACGCTCAGGGCATCCAGCTTGCATTGCAGGGCCATGTACTGTTCCGCCGTTTTCAGAAGAGATGCGGCACAGTCGGCCAGGTGGCCGCGCCGCGCGGCCAGTTCTTCGCACAAAGCGGTGCAGGTGTCCAGCTCTGCATACCACTCCTCATCGGTGGGGAACATGGTCCGCAGGGACCAGGTTGTATCATTCATGGAATTCATCCTTTCTGTGTGGAAGTTCAAAAGAACACTGCCCCTATTGTAGCATGGCTGTTTTTTGAAAACAAGGGAAAAGGCTGCGCACTTTTTGCGGCGATATGCTATAATACAGAAAAAAGGAAGGGGAGGGAAGAGAAGGATGGAAGAAATCAGAATTCGTCCGGCGCGGGAAGAGGACTGCCCCCGCATTCTGGAGCTGATCCGTGAGCTGGCAGTTTATGAGAAAATGGAGGAGCAGGTCACCGCGGACAGTGAGACGCTGCGGGCCTCGGTTTTCGACCGGAAAATGGCCGGGATTTTTGTGGCACAGGCCGGGGAGAACGTGGTGGGATATGCCCTGTACTGCCACAATTTTTCCACCTTTTTGGGAAGAGAAAACCTGTATCTCGAGGATCTGTATGTGACCCCCGCCTGGCGGGGACAGGGGATCGGTCTGCGGCTGATCCGCCGGGTGGCGGGCCAGGCTGTTCAGGAGGGCTGCCGCCGGCTCGATTGGGTGTGTTTGGATTGGAACCGCCCCAGCCGGGAATTCTATGAAAAACTGGGGGCCCACGCCATGCCCTGGTGGGTTGGATACCGGGCCGAAAACGAGGCGCTGATTCAGTTGGCGGGTGACGAAGGAGAGAAAAACGATGGAAATTGAGAAAAAGTATCGGTTGAGCGGTTTTCCCGAGGGGCTTCCCCTGCTTCGCAGAAGCCTTCAGGAACAGGGATATCTGGCGGTCCGGCCGGCGGTGCGGATCCGCCGGGAAACTGGGGAAGAGGGGATTTCCTACGTGCTGTGCATTAAGGGGGCGGGAACCCTGGTGCGCGAAGAAGTGGAGGTGATGCTGACCCGGGAAAAGTTTGAAAAGCTGGAAGCCATGCTCTGTGGCCCCCTGATCCGAAAGGACTACCGCGTGTACGCCCTGCCGGACGGGCACCGGCTGGAGTGCAGCCAGGTGGATGCGGGAACGGAAAACAGCTTTTATTATGCCGAAGTGGAGTTTTCCTCCCGGGAAGAAGCCGAATCGTTTCAGGCTCCCGACTGTGTCGGAGAGGACATCACCGAGAAACAGGGCGTGAGTATGAGCCATTTTTGGCAATCTACCCGAGTGGAGAGAGGGAAATTCGTGCTATAAGGAGAAATGCGTTCTAATTAAGGAAAATGAGGACGTTTTTTCTAAATTGCTCTTTACAAGACAGGGAAAAATGTATAAA
>JBJEQH010000227.1:0-5959 GCA_051881655.1 Candidatus Heritagella sp.
CGAACGGCTCAAATTTTTTTAGCCATAATAGTTCGAGTAAGGTACTTTTGGTGGAGGCGAGGGGAGTCGAACCCCTGTCCGAAAACCACTTACCGATGCTTTCTACGAGTGTATTCTGTGTTTTGGGATTCCCCACCACGCAGCGCCCACAGACAGGCTATGCGCTTCGGTATCCCTTTAGTCGTGACCGGGGTCAGGGCATCCCCCGATTCACGTTCACCGCTTGTCGACGCCCGAGCCCGGGCCGCGGTACTCCCAGGTCAGACGGCCGCCTTAATTAGGCAGCAACAGCAACAGTATTGTTGTCGTTTACTTTTAAAGGTTGCGGCTTTTTCAGCGGCTCCGCACCGCTACCCGCTTACATCGGCTCACGATCCCCGTCGAAACCATTGCGCCCCCCTGTGGAGAACGGCCCCGGATTACCGGTTCCGTTCCTTTAAAGCGCGCTGAATATCGCGAGAGGCCGCTTTCGCAGCCAGATCGGCCCGCTTGTCATAATTCTTTTTGCCCTTGCACAGGCCAACCTGCACTTTGACACGCGAACCCTTGAAATAAAGAGACAGCGGCACCAGGGAATACCCGTCCTGCTTGACCAGGCCAAACAGGCGCATGATCTCCCGCTTGTGCAGCAGCAGCCGGCGCACCCGCATGGGATCCCGGTTGAAAATATTCCCCTGCTCGTATGGGCTGATATGAACCCCATTGACCCACATCTCCCCTTTATCCACGGAGCACCACGAGTCCTTCAGGTTCACCCTTCCCTGGCGCAGGGACTTTACTTCCGTACCGGTCAGCTCAATGCCGGCCTCCAGGCTCTCTTCCACAAAGTAGTCATGAAAGGCCTTTTTGTTTTGAGCAATGGTTCGCAGTGCTTTTTTCTCCACAAAAAAGCCCCCTTCCTCTTTGTTTTGCTATCATAACACGGTTCTTTTCCCTTGTCAACCGGAACGCTGTCGAATTACAGCTCGCGCCGCCCTTCCATCGCGCGGCTGAGGGTGACCTCATCCGCATACTCCAGGTCGCCGCCCACCGGAATTCCATACGCCAAACGGGTGACCAGAATCCCCATGGGTTTGAGCAGCCGGGAGATGTACATGGCCGTGGCCTCTCCCTCCACAGTCGGGTTTGTCGCCATGATAACTTCCTTTATCTCTCCGTTATTCACCCGGGCCAGCAGTTCCTTGATGCACAGCTGGTCGGGACCAATCCCGGAGAGCGGTGAAATCGCACCGTGCAGAACATGGTAGGTACCATGATAGTCATTGGTGCGCTCCAGCGCAAACACGTCCTTGGGGTCTTCCACCACACAGATCACCGACCGGTCGCGGGCATCGCTGCGGCAGACCGGGCACAGCTCCTGATCGGTCAGGTTACAGCACACCTTGCAGTAATGGATGGTCCGGTGCGCTTCCTGTACGGATTTGGCAAAGGCGTCCACTTCCTCCTGCGTCATGGCCAATACGTGATAGGCCAGACGCTGGGCGGATTTGTGCCCGATGCCGGGCAGGCGTTCAAACTGCTCCACCAGCCGTTCCAGCGGAGGTACATGATACGAAGCCATCTCTTACAGCATCCCGGGAATGTTCAGGCCGCCGGAAATCGCATTCATGCGGTTCTCCTTCTCCGTGGCCGCGGTGCGCAGCGCCTCGTTGGTGGCCGCGATGATCAGATCGGACAGCATCTCCACATCCTCCGGATCCACCACTTCGGGCTTTAACTCGATGGCCTTTACCTCCATTTTGCCGGTCACGGTGACTTTCACCGCTTCCCCGCCGGAAGTAGCGGTAAATTCCTTCTCCTCCAGCTCTTTGGTGGCTGCCTCCATTTCCTCCTGCATCTTCTGGGCCTGACGGGCCAGCTGCTGCATATTGCCCACACCGCCGCCGCCATATCCCTTGGGAAGTCTTGCTTTCATGTTCTTCATCCTTTCTTATGTCTTTCGGACCACTTCAATCCCCGCCGCCTGGGCCTTTTCTTCCAGCGCCTTCAGCGGATCCTGGGATTCTTCCTGTTCCTGTTTTTCTTTATAGGGTCCCAATTTATATACACGGCCCGTCACCTGACGGATCGCGTCACGCATTTTGTTGCGGTAATCTGACCGGCGCAATAATTCGAACGCCAGATCGTTTTTCGCCGCGATCAGTACATAGTCCCCGCGGATATAGGCCCCCGATCCATGGAAAGCCGAGGCCACCGTGCGGGATTCGCCCGAGAGCAGCTGCAGCACCTCCGGCCACTCGGCCAGACGAACCGGCTTCTCCTGTGCGGAAACAGGCGGTGCCTTTTCCTTTTGGACGGGCGCTTTGGCTGTCTCCTGCCGGCCGGCCGCCGATGGGAGGTCGGGTTCGGGTTCCGACGGCTCTTCGGGCAGCGGGACGGGCTCCGGTGCTTCCGCTTTCGGGGGCGGTACTGCCGCCCGCAGTGCTTCCCCGGGCGCCGGGGCGCCGGGTTTCCTCTCTTGTGGACCGGAAGAAACCGGGGCCGCCGGAGAAACCTGCCGCAGCTGCCGCTCCAGCGCCTCCAGCCGCCGCAAAATGGCGGCCTGGCTCTGGTCCAGTTCCGGCGAACACAGCCGCACCAGGGTCATTTCCATTTCCACGCGCCGGTTGCTCACCCGGCCCATCCGCTCCAGCGCCGCCTGCAGGGCATCAATCCCGTGCAGAATGGCGGTGATCGGCAGGCGCAGGGCCTGCTGTTCCATGCGCGCCATTTCTTCGCGCGTGCAGGTCAGGATGGAATCCGCGTGCTTCATGGATTTGAGCAGCATCAGCGAGCGAAAATGCTCGATCAGCTCCTCGCACAGGCGCACCATATCCTTCGAGTTGCGGTACAGCTCGTCCACCTGCTGCAGTACCGCCGGCACATCCCCCGAGAAAATCCCCTCGCTGAGGACGAACAGATGCTCCCGCCCGGCAATGCCCGCGGTCTGCTCCACCACCTCGCGGGTGACCTCGCGGCTTCGGCCGAGGCACTGATCCAGCAGGGAGAGCGCATCGCGCATTCCGCCGTCCGCCAGCCGGGCGATCAGCATGGCCGCTTCCGATTGAAGCTGTGCCCTCTCCTGCCCGGCCACATAGGTCAGGCGGGACGCAATATCCTCCGCCGAAATGCGGTGGAAATCAAAGCGCTGGCACCGGGACAAAATCGTCGCGGGCAGCTTGTGAACCTCGGTCGTCGCCAGAATAAAGATCACATGGGGCGGCGGTTCCTCCAACGTCTTCAGCAGGGCGTTGAACGCCCCCACCGAGAGCATATGAACCTCGTCGATGATATACACCCGGTACTTTGTCTGCGCGGGGGTGAAGTTTGCTTCCTCCCGCAGGGTGCGGATATTGTCCACGCCGTTGTTGCTGGCGGCGTCAATCTCGACCACATCGAGGATCGAGCCGTCGTCAATCCCCCGACAGATTTCGCACACCCCGCAGGGATCCCCGTCCCGCAGATCCGGACAGTTCACCGCTTTGGACAGAATCTTGGCACAGGTGGTCTTCCCCGTGCCGCGGGAGCCGGTGAACAGATACGCATGGGCGATATGGCCGGAGCGCAGCTCACTTTTCAGCGTTTCGGTTACCTGCGGCTGGCCCACCACATCGGCAAACACCCGGGGCCGCCATTTGCGGTACAGTACCTGATACACACCGTTTTCCTCCCTTTTCACAGAATAAAAAGGAAAGCAAGACAGCCGCCGTTCCCGGCGATATCGTGCAGCGGGATATACGGACGGACGGGCTTCCTGCATCGCACAGGGCACACCGCTTAATGCTGCTCGGTTCCCCGCCTGACATGGTTCACGGGGCCCCGCCGTGCAGACCCATCCGCCCGCATATCCTACGGCACGCATTTCTGTCTTGCTTCGCGGCCCATTTTGTGCCGCGTACCTTATTATATACGTTTTTTACACAAACTGCAACCACTTTTCCGAAAAAAGCAGAGATTTCCATGGGCCTCTCTCCTTTTTCCATAAGATCTGCGAAAAAAACGGCGCGGCAAAATGCCGCGCCGTACAAAAAGCCTTTTCCGCCGGAAAATCCGCTTACAGGATGATCTCGCCGTCCACCGTGCCGGGCAGGGCCGCCGCGTTGCTCTCGTCGGTATCCACATGCATGGCCAGGGCATAGCTGGGGCTTACGCGGCAGACCACATCGCCGAAGATCAGGGCGCGGCCATTGTAATCGACCTTCACCGAGACGATCTGCTTATCCACGACGCCAGCCTCTTTCGCCTCGTCGGGGTTAAAGTGGATGTGGCGCTTGGCGGCGATCACACCCTCGCTGATCTCCACTTCCCCGCAGGGGCCCACCAGCTTGCAGCCAGGGGTACCCGCCAGATCACCGGACTCGCGGATCGGGCAGGGGGCAATCCCCAGTTTGCGGGCATCGGTCAGGGAGATCTCCACCTGGGTGCTCTTGCGGCACGGGCCCAGAATGGACATCTTCATTTCACCCTTGGGGCCGACAACGGTCACCTTCTCGGCACAGGCGAACTGGCCGGGCTGAGACAGATCCTTCTTATTGGTCAGCGTGGCGCCGGCACCGAACAGGGTCTCCAGATCGGCCTGCGAAACATGTACATGATGGGCGGAAGTTTCTACCATTACTTTCATTGTATCAAGCAGCTCCTATGTAAAAAATTTTTGTTTGCACATGTTTATTGTACACCTCCCCGCCGCAAATTTCAACTATCCCGGGGCGGGTTTTCCCGTTCCCGGCTTCTTTTTCTTTTCCGGCTGTGGTATACTGAAAACAGAAGCTTTGTATTCAGGAAAGGAACGAACCCGCCATGAAAAACTGGGAAGAACTGCAGAACGAATGTCTCTCCTGCCGGAAATGCGGCCTGTGCGAAACCCGCACCCATGTGGTTTTTGGGGTGGGCAATCCCCGGGCGAAAATTCTGTTCGTGGGAGAAGGGCCCGGCGAGAACGAGGATCTGCAGGGGGAACCCTTTGTCGGGCGGGCCGGGCAGCTGCTGGACAAGTATCTCGCGGCCGTGGATCTGTCGCGGGAGAGCAACGTCTATATTGCCAATATCGTCAAATGCCGGCCCCCGCACAACCGGGACCCGCGCCCCGAGGAACAGGAGGCCTGCATCGGCTATCTGCGCGACCAGGTGCGCCTGCTCTCCCCCCGGATTCTGGTCTGCCTGGGGCGCATCGCCGCCATGAAGCTGATGGATCCGGATATCCGCATCACCCGGCAGCACGGGCAGTTTGTGAAAAAGGGGAATTTGTGGATGATGGCAACGCTGCATCCGGCCGCCCTGCTGCGCAATCCCGCCCAGAAGGGGGACGCCTTCGAGGATTTTCTGGCGCTGCGGCAGAAAATTGACGAGCTGCACTGCGACATTGCCCAGCCGGACGGCAGCCGGCCGTCCCCCGCCCTGTGATCTCCCCTGTAAAAGAAAGAAAGAGAAGGATCAGCCGGTCCTTCTCTTTTTTTCGCACACTTCCTGCATACACCGCAGGTACTCCCCCGCCAGCTTCTCCTCGCTGTGGTGCTGGCGGATATAGGTCTGTCCCCTTCCCCCCATCTCCAGCCGCTGCCCCTCCGTCATCTGCCGCAGGGTCTCAATGGCCACGGCGGCTTCCCGGGGATTTTCCGGTTCCACGGTCAGCCCGCAGCCGCTTTTTTCCACGGGGTTTTCCTCCGTCTCCACCGACAGCACCACCGGTTTTCCCGCCGCCATATAGTCCATCAGCTTATTGGGGCTGATTCCGTACCGGAACAGCGGCTTTTTCTGCAGGCCGATATACATCCCGTCAAAAAGCGGCAGCAGCCCACGGATTTCCTCATGGGATACCGGCGGCAGAAACAGCACCTGGTCCTGCACCTGCAGCGTGCGCGCCAGCTGCTTCAGGGATTCCAGCTCGCTTCCCTTTCCGATCAGGAGAAAGCGCACCGGCTTGTCCCTGAGAAGCCGGGCCGCCTTGATCAGCACCCACACCGCATTGGCTACCCCCATG
>JBJEQH010000228.1:0-5924 GCA_051881655.1 Candidatus Heritagella sp.
TGACCGTGAGCGAAATGGTGAAGACCTATGCCCTGTGGGAGCGGGCGCTGATGTACGACTGGTGCCTGTGCAACGGGGAGTACTCGCTGTCGCAGTACAGCGCCCGGCTGCTGCCCCTTTTGACGGCCCATTTCCGCCGGGAAGCCTGACGGGAGAAAACCGCGGGGGAAACGGCTTTTTCATCGGCCTTTTTCTTGCTTTTTCGCACGGGTCTGGTATAATAAAAGTGCTTTTCGCATATACAAAGCTTTCCTGCTTTTTATGGCGAAAGAAAAGAAGCAGGACCGGACGCCGGCCCTGTGGGAGGAAAGGACGAGACCCATGCCCGTTACCGATTATCTGGAGAGAAACAGCAAGCTGTACGGCAACGAAGTCGCTCTGGTTGAACTGAACCCGGAGATGCCGGAGAACCGCCGTATGACCTGGAAGGATTACGATTTGATGCAGCCCACCACACCGGGCGCATACCGCCGGGAGATCACCTGGAAGGTCTTTGATGAAAAGGCCAACCGCTTTGCGAATCTGCTGCTCAGCCGCGGCGTAGGCAAAGGCGACAAGGTGGCCATCCTGATGTTCAACTGCCTGGAATGGCTGCCGATCTACTTCGGCATTTTGAAGTCCGGCGCCATCGCCGTGCCGTTTAACTTCCGCTATTCCTCGGAGGAAATTCAGTACTGCGCCGATCTGGCGGAAATTGATCTGCTGGTGTTCGGCCCCGAATTCATCGGCCGTGTGGAAGCCATTGAGGACAAACTGAGCCGCGGCCGGCTGCTGATCTATGTGGGGGACAACTGCCCCTCCTTTGCCGAGAGCTACCGCGATCTGGTCGCCGACTGTCCCAGCAGCGCGCCGCTGGTCCGCATTGAAGAGGAGGACGACGCAGCGATCTATTTCTCCTCCGGTACCACCGGCTTTCCCAAGGCAATTCTGCACAAGCACCAGTCACTGACCCAGGCCGCCCAGATGGAACAGAAGCACCACCGCACCGGACGGGAGGACACCTTCCTGTGCATTCCGCCGCTGTATCATACCGGCGCCAAATTCCACTGGATGGGCAGCCTGGTGGCCGGCAGCCGGGCCGTCCTTCTGAAAGGTACCCGGCCGGAGACCATTCTCTCTGCCGTATCCGAGGAGCATTGCACCATTGTGTGGCTGCTGGTCCCGTGGGCCCAGGATATTCTGGATGCCCTGGACCGGGGTGAGCTGCACCTGGAGGATTATCAGCTGAGCCAGTGGCGGCTGATGCACATCGGCGCCCAGCCGGTGCCGCCGTCGCTGATTAAGCGCTGGAAAGAGTATTTCCCCCATCATCAGTACGATACCAACTACGGTCTGTCCGAGAGCACCGGTCCCGGGTGCGTCCATCTGGGCATTGAGAATATCCAGAAAGTGGGCGCCATCGGCGTGCCCGGCTATCGCTGGGAGTGCCGCGTGGTTGACGAGAATGGACAGGATGTCTCCCGCGGGGAAGTGGGCGAGCTGTGCGTAAAGGGACCCGGCGTAATGACCTGCTACTATAATGACCCGAAAGCCACCGCCGAGGTGCTGAAAGACGGATGGCTGTACACCGGTGATATGGCCCGTCAGGACGAGGACGGTTTCTATTTCCTGGTGGACCGGAAGAAAGATGTCATCGTCAGCGGCGGCGAGAATATTTATCCGGTACAGATCGAGGATTTCCTGCGTACCTTTGACAAGGTGAAGGACGTGGCGGTCATTGGCCTTCCGGACAAACGTCTGGGCGAGATTACCGGCGCAATTGTGGAGATTAAAGACGGGGTTTCCTGCACCGAGGAGGAGATTGACCAGTTCTGTCTGGGGCTGCCGCGCTACAAACGGCCGAAGAAGGTTATCTTTGCCCCGATTCCGCGCAACGCCACGGGCAAAATCGAAAAGCCGAGGCTGCGCCGTATGTACGGCGCCGAACATCTGGTAGAGCAGCAGAATATGGGCTGACCGGCCCTCATTCTTTCTCATGGACGGCGGTTATCCCACCGGAAAACCGGAGAAATGTACAAGGGCAGCCTATCTCCAAAAGGCTGCTGCCGCCCTTTCCATGTATCTGCAGGCCGGGGATAATGAATGACGGAAACAGGCCATATCCCGAAAGGATAGAACCGGCTGGTTAAATTATCCGGCCCTCTGCAGCGATCGCGCATGTTCAGGAAGGGATACGGGAATCTCCCCGTATCCCTTCAAAAACAGACGCCGTTCCACAGTCTTCAGAGAACCGTATCTTCTCCCCATTTTCCACCGGACAAGGGGATATCAAAAATAACAGCCGGCATGCCCGGCTTTCCTGTTTAAAGGGGGAACAGAAATGGCAAATCCGTATCAACGCGAACGAAGCATGGCCCTGTACAAGGCCATTGCCAAACTGCAGACGGTCGAGGACTGCTGCCGTTTTTTTGACGATTTGTGCGCCGTAACGGAACTGCGTGCCCTGGAGCAGCGCTTCGACGTGGCGATGCTGCTGCACGAAGGAATGGTTTACACCGACATCATGCGGGAGGTAAACGCCAGCAGTGCCACGATCAGCCGGGTAAAGCGCGTGATGAACCTGGGCACCGGCGCCCTGTCGGAGATGGTCGCGCAGGTCAGCGCCGAAAAGAAAGCGCAATCCCCCAAAGAATAAGGGGTGCGGTCAGAAAACCGCCCCTGCGGAAAGGAAACAGAAGCGATGAAAGAACTGATGCTGGGCAACAAAGCAGTTGCCCGCGGTCTGTATGAAGCAGGCTGCTGTATCATTTCCAGCTATCCCGGTACTCCCAGCACTGAGATCACGGAAGAAGCAGCCAAATACAGTGAGATTTACTGCGAGTGGGCCCCCAACGAAAAGGTAGCCCTGGAGGTCGCCCACGGCGCAAGCCTGGGCGGAAAGCGCAGTGCCTGCGCCATGAAACACGTGGGCCTGAATGTGGCCGCCGACCCCCTTTTCACCATTTCGTATCAGGGCGTCTCGGCCGGGCTGGTGATCTGCGTGGCCGATGACCCCGGCATGCACTCCTCCCAGAATGAGCAGGATTCCCGCCACTATGCCATCGCCGCCAAGGTCCCCATGCTGGAGCCCAGCAACTCGGCAGAGGCACGGGAGTACGCCATGCGGGCGTACGAGATCAGCGAGGCGTATCACACCCCGGTGTTTTTGAAGATGTGTACCCGCATCGCTCACAGTCAGAGCGTGGTGGAACCCGGCCCGCGCGTTGAGCGTCCGGTGATCCCCTACCAGAAGGATCCCACCCGCGTGATGATGACAAAGAACAGCATGGACGCCCATATCCGTGTGGAACAGCGCACTCGCGACCTGGTGGCCTATGCCGAGGAGAGCGGTATCAACCGGGTGGAAATGGGCAAAGACACCTCGCTGGGGATTATCACCTCCTCCACCAGTTACCAGTACGCCCGCGAGGTGTACGGAGAGGATGCCTGTATTCTGAAGCTGGGCATGGCATTCCCGCTGCCGGAAAAGATGATCCGCGACTTTGCGGCACAGGTAGACCGGGTGCTGGTCGTGGAAGAGCTGGATCCCATCATCGAGGACCATTGCCGGAAGCTGGGCCTCTCGGTATCGGGCAAGGATGTGCTTCCCCTGGTGGGCGAGTTCTCCCAGGGCCTGCTGGCCCGTGCCATGGGCCGGGAGCTGCCCGAAAGCGTACAGCTTTCGGATGTGATTCCGCCGCGCCCGCCGGTTATGTGCGCCGGCTGCCCCCACCGCGGTATTTTCTACACGCTGGCAAAGAACAAGTGCATGGTATACGGCGATATCGGCTGTTATACCCTGGGTACCATGCCTCCGTTGTCCGCCATGGACCTGAATGTATGCATGGGGGCCTCCTGCTCCGGCCTGCACGGCTTTAACAAAGCCCGCGGCAGCGAGAGCGAGCAGCACAGCGTAGCCGTCATCGGCGACTCCACCTTCGCCCATTCGGGCATCACGGGAATCACCGATATCGCTTATAACCAGAGCAATTCCACCGTTATCATTCTGGATAACTCCATCACCGGTATGACCGGCCACCAGCAGAACCCCACCACGGGCCTGAATCTGCGGGGAGAACCGGCGGGCCGCATTGATCTGGAGGCCCTGTGCCGCGCCGTTGGCTTCGAGCGCGTACGCGTGGTGGACCCCTATGACCTGAAGGAATGTGACCGCGTGCTGAAAGAGGAGCTGGCCGTACCGGCCCCCTCAATCATCATCAGCCGCCGCCCGTGTGTCATGCTGAAAGGTGTGCCGCATCACGCTCCCCTGCAGGCCGATCCCCAGAAGTGCGTGGGCTGCAAGTCATGTATGCGTATCGGCTGCCCGGCCATCCGGCTGAAGGACGGCAAGGCTTCCATTGACGAGACGCTGTGCATCGGCTGCGGGGTCTGTACATCCATGTGCGCCTTCGACGCACTGCACGCATAAAGGAGGGGGCATTGTGATGAAAACCGTTAATTTGATGATCGTCGGAGTCGGCGGCCAGGGCTCCCTGCTGGCCAGCAAACTGCTGGGCCATCTGCTGCTCTCCCGCGGCTATGACGTAAAGGTCAGCGAAGTCCACGGCATGAGTCAGCGCGGCGGCAGTGTGGTCACCTTCGTCCGGTTCGGCGACCGGGTGTATTCCCCCGTGGTAGACCGGGGGGAGGCGGACTTTATCGTTTCCTTTGAAAAGCTGGAGGCTGCCCGGTGGCTGTCCCACCTGAAAAAGGGCGGCCGCGTCGTGGTGAACACTCAGGAGATTGAGCCCATGCCCGTAATCACCGGTCTGGCCCAGTACCCGCAGGACCTGGTGGAAAAAATGCGCGCCCAAGGGGCCCAGGTGGATGCTCTGGACTGCCTGTCCCTGGCGGAGCAGGCCGGTTCCGCAAAAGCGGTAAACATCGTGCTGATGGGCCGCCTGTCCCGGTATTTCCCCGAGATTCCCGAGCAGGCCTGGCGGGAAGCGATTACCGCCTGCGTGCCGGAGAAGTATCTGGAACTGAACCGCCGCGCTTTTGCGCTGGGCCGGGGCGAATAAACCGAAACCTGTACGTAAAAAGGAAAAATGGAAAAGGCCGCTGTCCCTTTTTCTGGGGCAGCGGCCTTTTTTGCGGCCCCACAGGGAATTTGGGGGAGGAAGGTGCTTTTTATAAAACGCAAACCTTTTCCAAAAGAATCCGAAACATCCGGCGGGTATGCTGTTCCTATCTTATAGAAACGGGGGGAATCAACCATGTCCAAAATTGTGGAGGCCAATGAAAAAATCGAAAAAGCGGTGGTGGACGGCTACAAAAAAATTGAGAACGGCGTTGTAAACGGCTATAAGAAAATGGAGAACGGTGTCGTAAAGGGCTTCACCCGGTTTACGGACAAATGTGTGGAAAAGCTGTTTGCCGCCGAAGGCGAGAGCGTGGAGGACGCCAAAAAGCGGCTGGAAAAGCGCGAAAAGGAATAACCTGTAATCCCTCAGGGAAGGGATCACAGGAGAATTCATAAATTGGAAACATTTCGCAAAACTTTCCCAAACATCCGCCTGATATTCTTATGACAGAATAAAGTCAGAGCGGGAGCCGTCGATAACTCCATGGATTCGGAACTTCCGGTACAGGCAACCCTCTCTCTGTACACTGGAAAGGGGTAAATCCGGACTGCTCGGAAATGCAGAAGCATTTCGCCGGATGGATACGGCGCCCTGCAAATATACATAGCGGACTGCAGCACAGAACAGCCGCCGGAGAGAACAGAACCCGAAACAGGTGGGGTGCCGCAGGGACTCCGCCTGTTTCGGGTTCTGTTGCGGGTCTCTTTTTGAACGGCAACAAAAGGAAACGCAAACAATTCTTTTCCATTTCGCCGCTGTCGTGCTATACTGTAAAAAGGGTGGAAATCCCGTGTGGAAAAGCCCGGCAGTCCGGTTCTCCATTTACTTTCACAGGGGGAAATGCGCATGTTTCATATTCTG
>JBJEQH010000229.1:0-5919 GCA_051881655.1 Candidatus Heritagella sp.
TGCCATGTCTGTGTGGAGAGCGGGCGGATCGAGGGGGTGTTCACCCTGATTTTCGGGGAGGAGCCCACCTACCGGGTGATCGAACAGGGGGCCTGGCCGGATGAAAAGCCCTATGCCACCCTGCACCGCATGGCCAGCAGCGGGCGGGTGCCGCGGGTATCGGATGCGTGCTTTTCCTATGCCAAGGCCCGCTTTGCCCGGCTGCGGGTGGATACCCACCGGGACAACGGCCCCATGCGGCGCGCCATCGAGCGAAACGGCTTTGTGTACTGCGGGGTGATCCATGTGCAGGACGGGTCCGCCCGGCTTGCCTATCAGTTTACGGGAAAAGAGGAGGAATGACCATGATTTGTCTGATCGGATATGAGAAGTGCTCCACCTGCCAAAAGGCGCGGGCCTGGCTGAAAAGCCAGGGGATTGCCTATACGTTCCGCCCCATCCGGGAGCAGCCCCCCACGAGGGAGGAGCTGCTTGTCTGGCGGGAAAAAAGCGGCCTGCCGCTGACCCGGTTTTTTAATACCAGCGGGGGTTCGTACCGGGCGCTGGGGCTGAAGGATACGCTGAAAAACAAAACGGAGGACGAGCAGCTCGCTCTGCTGAGCGCGGACGGTATGCTGGTCAAGCGGCCGCTGCTGGTGGCACAGGACTGCGTGCTGGTCGGCTTTCGGGAAGAAGAGTGGAACCGGGCGCTGTCCCGGTGACAGGAGGGAAAATGATGGACGGGATGATGGAAATTCTGCGGGAGCTGCTGGCCATCGACAGCCCCACCGGGTATACCCGGCGGGCCGCCGGATGGGTCAAGGAGAAGCTGGAGAGCTGGGGCTTTGCCCCGCAGATGACGAACAAGGGGTGCCTGTGCTGCTGCCTGGGCGGAGAGGGGGATCCGGTGATTGTATCGGCCCATCTGGATACCCTGGGTGGCATGGTGGCCGAGATCAAGGAGAATGGGCGGCTGCGCATCACCAACCTGGGCGGGCTGAACGCCCACAACTGCGAGTGTGAAAACTGCCGCATTTACACCCGCGGCGGCGCGGTGTACGAGGGCACGCTGCAGATGAACGACCCCTCGATCCATGTAAACGGCGACTATCACACGCAGGAGCGCTCGTTCGACACCATGGAGGTGGTGATTGACGAGCCGGTGAAGAACCGGGAGGAGACGAAAGCGCTGGGGATTGAGACCGGGGATGTGGTGTGCTTTGACCCGCGCACCCGCTTTACGGAGAGCGGATACATCAAAAGCCGGTTCCTGGACGACAAGCTGTCGGTGGCTATTCTGCTTTCGCTGGCCCATCGCGTGGCAGAGGGAGAAGTCACCCTGCGCCGCCGGGTGTACCTGTTCATCACCGTGTATGAGGAGGTGGGCCACGGCGCCAGCGGCGCCCTGCCGGCCGGGGCCCGGGAGATTTTGAGCGTCGATATGGGCTGCGTGGGGCAGGGCCTTGCCTGTGACGAGCGGATGGTCAGCATCTGCGTGAAGGACAGCCGCGGCCCCTACGATTATCAGGTGACGGGCGAGCTGATCCGCTGTGCCCGGGAGAACGGAATCGCCTATGCGGCGGATGTGTACCCGCACTACGGCTCGGATGCCGACGCCGCGCTGGCGGCCGGGTACGACCTGCGCCATGGGCTGATCGGGGCGGGGGTGTACGCCTCCCACGGATATGAGCGCGCCCACCGGGACGGCGCCGAAAATACCCTGAGGCTTCTGTGTGCGTATCTGGGGGCATAAGGAAACCGGGGCCCGCTTTTTGTAAAGCGGGCCCCGGTTTTTGCTTCTTCTTTACAGCATACGGGTTTCGTTGATGACCAGCTCGAACGTCAGCCCCAAAAAGGCGGCGGCGCTGCGGCACAGCGTCATGCGCTGGAGGAAGATCTCGAAATAGTCCATCACCGCGCAGATGCCGGTGTCGATGCGGATGGAGAGGGTCACGATCTTTTCCTCCGGGTCCACCAGCAGGCGCGAGCTCTCGGCCGCGAAGTTCACCCGGTCGTGAATGTCAAAGTCATCCCGGCTGCGGGTCGAACGCACCCGGCTGCGGCGCACATCGCTCTTGTCCGCCAGGATCAGCGCCGCGGACAGGGGCGTGACGGCGGCGGCCGTGCCCTCGTCGTGGTTGCCGATGGCGGTCATGATGGCCGTGGCCTCGTGCACGTCCATTCCGGCGCGCAGCAGGATGGGATACGCCAGCAGGGCGCCCGACAGCGCATGGTTGCAGCGGTTGACCGCGTTGCCGATATCGTGGATAAAGCCCGCAATGCGCCCCAGCTCGCAGGTGCGCCCGTCATACCCCAGGGCGGCCAGAATGTCGCCGGTGCCCTTGGCCGCCATCCCGGCGTGGCCGTACCCGTGGTCGGTAAAGCCGATGACCCCCAGCGCCTGATCCCCGGCCTCGATCAGGGCGCGGATTTCCTCGTTGTGGCGGATCTGATCAAACGTAACCATTCCATTCTCTCCCTCTTTGTGTTCTTTTTTTACTATACCGCATGGCTCTCCGCCGTGCAACCGGCGACCGGTAAAGTTCATGTAAAATTTCCAGAAAAAAGCAGATGAAAACACGGGGTGAATAATTGACATATGTTCATAACAATGGTACAATGACCGCAGATTACAAAAAAGGAGGGATCTGCATGGGAAGGCCCCGGAAATGCCGGTGTATCTGTTCCAAACCCCGGGTGACCCGTTTTCTGCCCGAAAACGGCGGGCAGGGGTGCGCCGTGATCGGCTATGACGAATACGAAGTGATGCGCCTTCTCGATTTTGAGCACTACAGCCAGGAGCAGTGTGCCCGGAAAATGCAGGTTTCCCGCCCGACGGTGACGCGCATGTACGAGCACGCCCGGCACCAGATTGCCGACGCACTGGTCAACGGGCGCGAGCTGGTGATCCGCGGGGGCGACGTGCTGGTGTGCGCGCACCCCAAGCCCGAGTGTGCGGGGGTGATCCACTGCTGCCACCGGGAAAAGACACAGAATGGGGAGGAGTAACCGCCTCCTGAACAAAAATGTATAACACAGAAGGAGAGTGGAACCATGAGAGTTTTGATAATCGGCGGCGTGGCGGCCGGAACCAAAACCGCCGCCAAGGTCAAGCGCCTTGCGCGGGATGCCGAGGTGACCATCCTGACCCGCGACCGGGAGATTTCCTATGCCGGGTGCGGGCTGCCCTATTATGTGGGCGGCCTGATCGAGGAGAGAAGCGAATTGGTGGTCAATACCCCGCAGATGTATGCAGCCCTGACCGGGGTGCAGGTGTACACCGGGCAGGAGTGCACCCGCGTGCTGCCCGACCGGCACTGTGTGCTGGCCCGCGACACGGTGACCGGCGAGGAGAAGAGCTATGAGTACGACCGGCTGGTGCTGGCCGTGGGCGCTTCGGCGGTGGTGCCGCCGGTGCCCGGAGCGGACCTCCCCGGGGTATTCACCATGCGCACCCCGCAGGATGCCGAGCGGATCCGCGATTGGGTAAAGGAACACGCCGTGCGCCGCGCCGTTGTGGTGGGCGGCAGCTTTATCGGACTGGAGGCGGCCGAGAACCTGCAGACGCTGGGCCTCTCGGTGACCATTGTGGAGATGGCGCCCCAGCTGCTGCCCAATATTCTGGACCGCGAGATGGCCGATTACACCAAGCGCCAGCTGGTAAAGAGCGGCATCCGCGTGATGACCGGCACCACCCTGACCGCCCTGTCCGGCGAGGGGAGCGTGCAGGCGGCCCGCACTTCCGCCGGGGACGTACCCTGCGGGATTGTAATCGCGGCGGCGGGCATCCGTCCCAACACGGCGTTTTTGGAGGACACGGGCCTTGCCATGGTGAAGGGCGCTGTCTGCGTGGATGAAAACCTGCAGACCAGCCTGCCCGATATCTATGCCGCGGGCGACTGTGCGCTGGTGAAGAACCGGCTGACCGGGGCGCCCCAGTGGTCGCCCATGGGCTCGTCCGCCAACCTGGAGGGCCGCACCCTGGCCCAGGGCCTGACGGGAAGAAAAGCGGCGTACCCCGGCGTGCTGGGGACCGGCGTGGTGAAAATGCCCGGCCTGTCCGCAGGGCGCACCGGCCTGACCGAAGAGCAGGCCAGAGCGGCCGGCTTTGACGTGGAAACGGTGGTTGCCGTGACCGACGACAAGGCCCACTACTACCCCGATTCCGCTTTCTTTGTGACCAAGCTGATCGCCGAGAAGAGCAGCCACCGGCTGCTGGGCATGCAGGTGCTGGGGCCCGGCGCGGTGGACAAGATGGTGGATATCGCCGTGACGGGGCTGAACATGGGCGCCGTGCTGGAGGACTATGACAACGGGGATTATGCCTATGCCCCGCCGTTCTCCACGGCCATCCATCCGTTCGTACAGGCCGTATATATTCTGGAAAATAAACTTTCCGGCGATTTTGTCAGCCTGACGCCCGCCGAATACGCGGCCGGAAAAGCGGACAAGTACCGGGTGATCGACCTGAGCCACGAGCAGGCGATCCGCGGCGCCCTCGCGGTGGAGCTGACGGAAGTGAACGGCCCGCTGGAGGGCGTGGAAAAGGACGAAAAGCTGCTGCTGGTGTGCAACCGCGGCAAGCGCGCCTATTTCATGCAGAACCGGCTGCGCCATTACGGCTATACCCAGACCCTCGTGCTGGAGGGCGGCACCTTCTTTAACGAGGTGCGGGTGAAGAACGTGCAGGCCTCCGTTTCGCCCGAGGAGATCACCCGGGTAAAGGCACTGGGCTTTCTGCACGACAAGAATACGCCCGACCGCTTTAACGGCCGCGTGATCACCCGCAACGGCAAGATCACCGCCCAGGAAGCCCGCGCCATCGCCGAGGCCGCCGAGCGGTTCGGCAGCGGGGCGGTCACCATGACCTCGCGCCTGACCATGGAGATCCAGGGGGTGCCCTTTGAGAACATCGAGCCCCTGCGCGAATTTTTGATGCAGGCCGGGCTGGAGACCGGCGGCACCGGTTCCAAGGTGCGCCCGGTGGTCTCCTGCAAGGGTACCACCTGCCAGTACGGCCTGATCGACACCTTCGCCCTGTCGGAGGAGATCCACGAGCGGTTCTTCCACGGGTACAGCGGCGTCAAGCTCCCCCACAAGTTCAAAATCGCCGTGGGCGGCTGCCCGAACAACTGCGTAAAGCCCGATCTGAACGACCTGGGCATTATCGGCCAGCGGGTACCGCAGATCGACTATGACAAGTGCCGCGGGTGCAAAGTGTGCCAGGTGGAGAAGAACTGTCCCATTCAGGTGGCCAGCGTACAGGACGGCAAAATCGTCGTGGACGACAGCCAGTGCAACCACTGCGGCCGCTGCATGAACAAGTGCCCGTTCGGCGCCTTTACCGACAGCGTGACCGGATACCGCGTGTATATCGGCGGGCGCTGGGGCAAGCGCGTGGCCCAGGGCCGGTACCTCGACAAGGTGTTCACCGACCGGGACGAGGTGCTGAATGTGGTGGAAAAAGCCATCCTGCTGTTCCGCGAGCAGGGCATCACCGGCGAGCGGTTCGCCGATACGGTGGCCCGGCTGGGCTTTGAGAATGTGCAGGAGCAGCTGCTGAGCGACGATCTGCTGTCGCGCAAGCAGGAGAACCTCACCGCGCAGAAGCATCTGAAGGGCGGCGCCACCTGCTGATTTCCGGCAAAAAAGAAAAAACGGCAGAAGAAAAGCGGCCGGGGGATTTTCCCCGGGTTAATAAGGAAGTATTTTAGAAATGGTGGTGTAACCTCAGTAATATGGGGTTACACCTTTTCTTTTATGCGGATTTTTCCGTTAGCTGTTTGCGGTTTTTGAGTTCTTCAACTGTTTTTAACATCTCTTGTTCTGTGGGTATGTCAAACAAGCCGATAGCGGTAAAGTAGATGTCCACCTTTACATTGTTGTGTGAGTGTTTCTTTTCGTTGTTGTGGATTTCAATGCGTTCTATGAGTTTGTTCA
>JBJEQH010000230.1:0-5894 GCA_051881655.1 Candidatus Heritagella sp.
AGGTTTTTCCGCGCCTGAAAAAGATGCCCTCCCGGGAGGATGTCTCTTTTCAGACGGCCTTTGCCTCAATTTTGACCATCTCGCTGTTTATGCCCTACTATATGGCTGTCAGCGTGATTTTTCTGGAGGGGATCAGCGTTCTGTTCAGCGCTTACCGCCGCCGCCACGCCTTTGACGGGCCGGAAAACCGGATGATCGGTGCCCTTCTGGTGATCTGGACCGGCATTTCGGTGGGATACGGGAACTGGAATGGGGCTTTTATCTGTATCGAACTGCTGATGTGCCTTAGTTGTGCTTTTTATCTGCGGTCGTATATGAATAAATGGCTGTTTGCCAGCTTGATGGATACGGCCTGTATTGGCAGCATTGCCTGTGTAATGATCGCTTTGTTTCAGAAAATCTTTGACTGGGGGCTGGATTCACAAAATCGCCCGGAATCGGTTTTTTATAATGCCAATTTTTTTGGCATGATGATGGAATTTGTGATTTTGATCGCGCTGTACCGTTTTTTCTCCAAAAACCCGCATCGTGTTTTTTATGTGATTACCGGGCTCAGCGCTGTGCTGGGGCTTTATCTGTGCAACAGTATCAGTTCGGCCGTGACAGCGGGAACCTGTGCCCTGGTTTTCCTCCTCTTCCGGGGGAAATACAAGCTGGCCGCTGTGGTGGTGGGCGGTGTCCTGTTTGTGGGGGCGGCCACCATTACGGTGTTGCCCATTTTGTTCCCTCATCTCCTCTCCGCCACCCATGCCATGGATCAGCGCCTGGAGATCTGGATCACAGCGGTGCGCGGGATCTGGGAGTGCCCGCTGTTTGGGCGCGGCCCCATGACCTATTCCCTGATCTGCTCGCGGCTGGGGGGCTATGTAACGTCGCATTGCCATAATCTGTATCTGGATCTGCTTTTGAACTTTGGGATTGTGGGCACCCTGGGGATTCTCTACTTCGTCTTTTCCCAGCTTCGGCGTATGCTCCGGCGGCTTCGGAAATATCACAGCACCAGTACAAATATCCTGCTGGTGGTCTCGTTCTGCGCCGTTTGCCTGCACGGCATGACGGATGTGACCATTCTGTGGGGACAAACCGCCATGTTGTTCCTGATTCTCTATTCCTCCATCGGAATTAAGCCCGACGCCGCCTCCCGCAGAGAGGGCTGGCAGGAGGAAGCGGAGACCCTGATCACCATGGGCCTTTCGCAAAAGCCGGAATAATTGCACCCAAAAGATTGGATTGCAAGATTGAACCTTTTGTTATAGAATAGGATTGGATAACAAAAAAGAGAGACGGTGGTTCCACTTGCCAATCATCAATCAACAGAAAGTTTTGCGGGATATCCCGTCCGCCGGTGAGATTCCGGGGAACCGGGAATTGTTTCGGGATACCTTCGCCATTGCATGGCCCTCGATTGTTGAATCGTTTCTGGTCAGTTTAGTGGGGTTTATTGATACCATGATGGTGGGAACTCTGGGCACCTATGCCATTGCGGCGGTGGGGCTGAGTACCCAGCCCAAGCTGATTGGTTTGTGCTTTTTTCTGTCCCTGAATACCGCCGTATCGGCGATCGTGGCGAGGAGAAAAGGGGAAGGAAAACAGGAAAAAGCTAATCGGGTACTGCAGCAGGCCTTTGTGATTGCCATGGTGATGGTGGTACTGATCAGTATGCTCTTTGTGTTTTTTGCCGGGGATATCATGCATCTGGCCGGTTCTCAGCCGGATACCCATGAGGCAGCTGTTCAGTATTTCCGCATTATTATGGGCGGAATCGTGTTCACGGTGATTTCCTTGGTCATCAATGCGGCCCAGCGAGGCGCCGGCAATACCAAAATTGCCATGCGCACCAATCTGACGGCCAATGCGGTGAATATTGTTTTGAATTATCTGCTGATCGGCGGGCACCTGGGATTCCCGGCGATGGGAATTGTGGGGGCCGCCTGGGCGACCGTGATCGGTTCCGCCGTGGGCAGCGTGATGAGCATCGCCTCTATCTGTCACCCAAACAGTTATCTTTATATCGGCTATGCCCGCGGCTTCCGTTTTGACAGAGAGAGTATCCATGCCATTGTGAATATTGGAAGCAGTGCGCTGGCCGAGCAGATCTTCATGCGTGTGGGATTCTTTACATACTCGATTATTGTGGCCAATATGGGCACAGTGGCCTATGCGGCCCATCAGATCGGCATGAACCTGATGAGCATCTCCTTCTCCTTCGGCGATGGGATTCAGGTGGCGGCTGTCTCCCTGGTGGGGCAGAATTTGGGACGGAAGCGAAGGGATCTGGCCAAACTGTATGGGGTGGTCTGTCAGCGATTCGGACTGTTTTTTGCCGCGTGCTTGTGCGTGGTGTTCTTATCAGGGGCGCGGGTGATTTTCGGCTGGTTTTCCAGCGATCCCGCCATTCTCGACTACGGTGTTACCATCATGCAGGTTTTGTCCTGTGTGATCTTTCTGCAGATTCCGCAAGTGATTTTTAACGGCTGTCTGCGGGGTGCCGGAGATACACGGTATACCGCGCTGACCTCGCTGCTCAGTGTGACGTTTGTGCGGCCCTTCTTCGGCTGGCTGCTCTGTTTCCCCTGTGGACTGGGACTGTTCGGTGCTTGGGCGGGGTTGTTTTTGGATCAGTTGTGTCGCTTTATTTTGTCCTATCTGCGGTTCCGGAAGGGAAAATGGACGCAGATTCAGGTGTGAATCCAAAAGGGGGAGAAGAGTATGCTTCATTATTGTGTGATCGGTGCCGGTGGAACCGGAGGAAGTATCGCGGCGTATCTCGCGCGGGGAGGAAAAAAGGTGAGCGTTGTAGCAAGGGGTGAACATGGCCGCCGGATTCGGGAACAGGGCATCCGGATGGAGACCACCCGTTTTGGCACCTTTACGGTTTCTCCCGTCGAGTGCTGGGATCCCCTTTCCCGGGAAATAAACGATCATGCCGGTTCGGCGGATGTGATTTTTGTCTGCGTAAAGGGGTATTCCCTGGAAGAGACCCTTCCCACCATCCGGGAGCTTGCCCATAAAGATACCGTAGTGATCCCGATTTTGAATATTTATGGGACAGGTACCCGCCTGCAGGAGCAGCTGCCGGGGCTGCTGGTCACGGATGGATGCATCTATATTGCGGCCGAAATCGGTGCGCCGGGGGTGATTCTGCAGAAGGGGGACATTTTCCGCGTGGTATTCGGGGTGCGAAAACCACAGGAATTCCGCCCGGTTCTGCGGGAAATCGACCGGGATTTGTGGGACAGTGCCATTACCTCCGTGCTCAGTGAAAATATCCAGCGGGATACGCTGATGAAGTTTTCCTGTATTTCCCCCATGGCGGCCTGTGGCCTCTATTATCAATGCCGCGCAGGAGTTATGCAGCAAAACGGGGAGCAGCGCGATACCTATATCACCCTGATCCGTGAGATTTCCGCCCTTGCTGATGCCAGAGGGCTCTCATTTGAAAAGGATCCGGTCGCGGAAAATCTGCAGATTCTGGATGCTCTGCAGCCGGATGCCTGCGCTTCCATGCTGCGCGATATCTGGGGTGGAAAGCCCAGCGAGATCGACGGCTTGGTGTTTGAGCCGGTGCGCATGGGCCGCGCCTGTGGGGTCAGCGTGCCCACTTATGAGAAAATTGCAGCGCAATTCGGCTTTACTCCGTGATTTTTCAGGGCGGGAAAGGTACGGAAAAGAGCGGTTTTGAATAAGCAAGGGGATTCCCTGCGGCTGTATAAACGGCGGCAGAGGAATCCCTTTTTTCTGCCAATCATAAGAGGGGGAGAGACCCCAATGATCCATCCTTTTTTAAAGAAAGAGGGAGTACAGCCGGGTCTTCGGGGGGGGGCACCGGCAAAATGCAGGGAAAATATGGGAAAAACAGAGAATTTCCGAAGGAAAGTTTGAAAATTGCGCACAAATTGTTGCAAAGAAGAGAAAATGTGCGTAAAATAAAAAATGTATAGTATGGCGGCGCTTTCAGACAAAAAGGAGAACCCAATGAGAAAATGTGCAAAAATTGGAAAGAAATGGTTGGCGGTATTGTGTGCCGTTGTGCTTTTCTTTACCTCTGTTCCCATGGTAAATGATTCCGTTATGGCGGCAACCCTGGCCCAAACGACGGATTATCTGTATCTGCGTTCCGGTCCCGGAACCTCCTACAGTCAGATTATGCTGATGGAAAAAGGTATTACGGTTACGATTCTGGATGATACAACCTCTTCCTCCTGGGCAAAAATCGAAACGCCCTCGGGGAAAGTCGGATGGTGCAGCAAAACGTATCTGTCCTACTCCTCTGTTTCCAAAACGGCCACGACGACCGATGCGCTCAATCTGCGTTCGGGCGCGGGGCTGAATTATTCGGTTGTGCAGGTATTGGCCAAGGGGACGAAGCTTACCGTGTTGGATGATACCAGTTCTTCCTCCTGGGTGAAGGTAAAAACTTCCGCAGGGGTGAGCGGTTGGTGCAGTCGGGAGTATCTCTCGATCTCCGGGGAGACGGCCGTTCCCACGCTGACCCTCAGTCCCACCAGCAAGACCGTGGAAGAAGGGGAGTCGTTCACGCTGACGGTTACGGCGACGAATAACGGCGGTACCGTGCCCACGGCCTCCTCTTCCAATACAGCTGTCGCTTCGGTAAAATACAGCAAAACGAGCAGCGGAAAGTATCTGTATACGGTAAGCGGTCTGAAAGCCGGGACCGCCACCCTTACCATAAAGATCGGCAGTGTCTCCAAAACCATGAAGGTAACGGTGACCAAGGCGCCGGTTTCCACCGGGAATACCGCTACGACCACCGATGCCCTGCGGCTGCGCTCGGGTGCGGGGACCAGCTATTCGGTATTGACCGTGATGGCCGCCGGTACCAAACTCACCGTGGTGGACGGCACCAGCAATAAAGAGTGGGTGAAGGTGACGACTCCGGGCGGGCTGACCGGCTGGTGCAGCCGGGAGTACCTGGTTTTCTCGAATGAGACGGTTACCCCCACGCTGTCTCTCAGCCCCACCAGCCAGTCCATCGAAGAAGGGGAGTCGTTTACGCTGACGGTTACAGCGACGAATAATGGCAGTACGATTCCCACGATTTCTTCGTCGAACACCGGTGTGGCCTCGGCAGCCTATAAGCAATTAAGTAATGGAAAATACCTTTACACCATAAAGGGGATCAAAGCCGGAACGGCTACCATCACGGTAAAGATCGGCAGTGTCTCCAAAACCATGAAGGTGACGGTGACGGAGGCGCCGGTTCCCACCGGGAATACCGCCACTACCACCGATGCCCTGCGGCTGCGCTCGGGTGCGGGGACCAGCTATTCGGTATTGACCGTGATGGCTGCCGGTACCAAACTCACCGTGGTGGACGGCACCAGCAATAAAGAGTGGGTGAAAGTGACCACCCCGGGCGGGCTGACCGGCTGGTGCAGCCGGGAGTATCTGGTTTTCTCGAATGAAACGCCTACCCCCACGCTGTCCCTCAGTCCCACCAGTAAGACGATTGAAGCGAAGCAGTCGTTTACGGTAACAGCGACCGTTACCAATAACGGCAGCACCATTCCCACCGTGTCTTCCTCGGACGGGAAGGTTGCGACAGCTTCTTACAGCAAGCTGTCGGATGGAAAATATCTCTATACCGTTACGGGAGTTGCTGCGGGTACGGCGACCATTACCGTAAAAATCGGCACCGTTTCCCAGACGGTGAAGGTAACGGTCACAGCGCCGGTGGAGGAGCCGACCGGTGAGACGGCGACGACAACGGATGTGCTCAATTTGCGTTCCGGTCCGGGGACCGGTTATTCGGTGCTGAAGGTACTTCCCAAGGGAACGGAACTGGCGGTATTGGATAAAGAGAGTGAGACCAGCTGGGTGAAGGTGAAAACATCGGATGGCACCACCGGTTGGTGCAGCCGGGAATATGTGCT
>JBJEQH010000231.1:0-5890 GCA_051881655.1 Candidatus Heritagella sp.
TCGTGCCCCCAAATTCTGGCCGCAATAGGTGGACATAGTGGTTCCCATGGCGTCATACGCACAGTTAAACATCATTTGCACCTTCATGGCTGCCGTCATCGAAGCCACGGCATCCGATCCCAACGAGTTAACCGCACTGGAGAGAATGACGGAGCCAATCGCCGTAATGGAGTTCTGCAGTCCCATGGGAAGCCCGATATTACACAGCACTTTGATATGAATCCGGCTGGGGGCCCATTCCCCTTTTCGCACATGAACAATCGGCAGGCAGCGGATCATATACCATACGCACAGAAGTCCGGAGACCAGCTGGGAGAGAATGGTTGCCCAGGCAGCTCCCGCACACCCCATTTTGAATACCAGAATAAACAGCAGATCCAGGCCGATATTGAGGAAAGAAGAAAAAATCAGAAAATACAGGGGCCGTTTGCTGTCCCCCAGCGCACGCATAATGGCCGAGGAAAGATTGTAGAGAATCGTAGCAGGAATCCCTAAAAGGATCACGAAAAAATAGCTGTAGGCATCCTGCTTGATATTGGTCGGGGTTTGCATCCAGGTTAAAATCTGCCAGGCGAGCAGAGTGGTCACCGTTGTCACAATAACAGCGATGGCGGCCCCCACCCAAATGCTGTTAGCCACAAACTTTCGCAGGTTTTCCTCATCTTTTGCCCCAAAGCGCTGGGCAATGGGGATGGCCATGCCGGCACAGGAACCCAGGCAGAAACCGATAATTAGAAACTGCAGGGATCCCACAGAGCCGACAGCCGCCAGGGCATTCACGCCCAGATACTGTCCGACAATGATCGTGTCGACCATACTGTACATCTGCTGAAACAGGTTTCCCAAAATCAGCGGCAGGGCAAAGCTGAGGATCAGACCCATGGGCTTACCGTTGGTCATGTCTTTTGTGGCACTTCTGCTTGCCATGTTTACTTCGTCTCACTTTCCATACAAAAATTATATAATTACTAAACGAATCAATTATAATCCTTTTTTCTTTTAATAACAAGAGAAAGTTTTCCAAGATGCATAAGGCGGGAGGATTTGTCCATACTGTTCTCAAACCCAATCTTTTCAGGAAAGGAAGCCATATCGTTATGCTGGATAAAATTGCGCTGTCACTGCTGATTATTGGCGGCATCAATTGGGGGCTTCTCGGGCTCTTTCAATTTGATCTGGTTGCCTGGATTTTCGGTGGACAGGAAGCGGTTCTCAGCCGCATTATCTATGTCCTGATTGCCATATGTGCGCTATGGTGCATTTCTCTGCTCTTCAGAGATCACGACAGCACATAAGCAAAAGGCGGCAAGAACCTTTAGAGGTTCCTGCCGCCTTTTTATCATCTTTTTGCGGGCTTTTGCTTATTTCTCCATACCCAGAACAATGTCACGGGTATCCCGTGCAATGACAAGCTCTTCATTGGTGGGGATAACAAAAACCGGAATTCTCGAGTCCTTCGCAGAAATCAGGCCGGCACCATCCACGCCGCCCTTTCCGTGGATATATTCCTCATTGACAACCTCATCCACCTTGATGCCAAAGGAATCCAGGTTCGCGCAGATGCGTCTGCGCAGCTGCGGCTGATTCTCACCCAGTCCGGCGGTGAAAACAATGGCGTCGCAGCCGTCCATGGCGGCCATATAGCTGCCGATGAACTTCTTCACTTCATAGGCCAGCATCTTGTGGGCCAGTGCTGCCTTTTCGTCCCCATGTTCCTCTGCTGCACTGACATCGCGGTCATCCGAGAAGCCACAGATGCCATACAGGCCGGATTTCTTATTCAGCAGCTCGCTCATCTCCTGAGCGGTTACGCCTTCCTTCTCTGCGATAAAGGTAATGACAGAGGGATCCAGGTCGCCCGAACGGGTTCCCATCATAAAGCCGCCCAGAGGAGTCAGGCCCATGCTGGTATCCACAACTTTTCCGTTCTTAACGGCAGCCAGCGAAGAGCCATTGCCCAGATGGCAGGTGATGATCTTCAGATCCTCAATGTTCTTCCCCATCATTTCCGCACAGCGATGGGAAACATACCGGTGGGAAGTCCCGTGGAAGCCATAACGGCGAACGCTGTATTTCTCATAATATTCATAGGGGATGGCGTACATGTATGCTTCCGGCGGCATCGTGGAGTGGAATGCCGTATCAAATACCACAACTTCCGGTACATCTTCTCCGAAAACGGCGCGGCAGGCTTCAATGCCCTGCACATGGGCGGCATTGTGGAGCGGAGCCAGCGGAATCAGGGACTTGATCCCCTCGATCACCTGGTCGTCAACCAGCACGGATTTATTGAACAGAGCGCCGCCCTGCACAACACGGTGGCCAATGGCGGTCACTTCGCCCAGCTCTTTCAGTACGCCGTATTCTTCGTTCAGCAGAGCGTTTTTAACCTGCGTAAAGGCAGCCGTGTGATCCTTCATCGCAACATCGTATTTCACCGACTGACCGCTCGCCGTTTTATACGAAAACACACCCACATCCTGCCCGATTCGCTCACAGTTGCCTTTGCAGATCATCTCTTCATTTTCCATATCAATCAGCTGATATTTCAGGGATGAACTGCCGGCGTTAATTACCAGAACCTTCATTTTGTCTTGTCCTCCTACTTTGTGGTATGGAATGGTGGAAAACCGTACATCGAAAAAATATCCCGAAAGCACGACAAAAAAGCAGAAAAGTTTCCAATCTTTTCTGCACTTTTTGCTTGTAACCAGCCAAACATTGCTGTAATATATGATAGTACAAAAACTTTATAAATTCAAGGAGTTTTCCACCAAAAATGGAACAAAAACCTTCTGTTTCCGGCACGATTTGCGAACTGAATCCTCTTCACCGCGGTCATGCTCTTCTGCTGTCCCGGATGCGGGCCTGCAGTGATCTTGTGGTTTGCGCCATGAGCGGCTTTTTCGTTCAGCGCGGGGAACCTGCCCTTCTCTCTCCCTGGGCCAGGGCGGAAATGGCCCTCGCCTGCGGAGCGGACCTGGTTGTGCTTCTTCCGGTTTCGTTCGCTGTCAGCCGTGCAGAACGCTTTGCCTGGGGCGGCGTCCGTCTGCTCTCTTCTCTGGGCGTGGATACACTGTGGTTTGGAAGCGAATGCGGGGACGCCCGCCAATTGGACCACTTGGCAGAAATTCTGCTGTCGCCGGAATTTTCACAAGCCCTTCGCCCCTATCTTGCAGAAGGACTGTCGTTTGCCCATGCGCGCACGCGGGCCGTTCGGGATTTGCTGGGGGACGCGGCTGCCGGTCTGCTGCGGGGGGCTAATAACACGCTGGGAACGGAATACGCCAAAGCAAACCGCCTGCTTGATCATCCCCTCTCCCTTTTTTCTGTACCCCGAAAAGGGGCCGGGCACGATGAATCCCTGGTGCCGGATACCCTTTTTCAAAGCGCTTCCCATTTGCGGAAGATGGAACAGCAGGGGCAGTCCATCGCCCCCTTCCTGCCGGAAGCGGCTGCTTCCATTTTTGCCCGGGAAAAGGAGCGCGGTTGTCTGTGCCGCCTCTCTTCCATGGAACCCGCTATCCTCTCTTTTCTCCGCCGGATGCACCCCGCGGATTTTTCCAATCTGCCGGATTGCAGTGAAGGGATCGAAAGGCGCCTGTACCATGCGGTGCGCGAAAACAGCACACTCTCCTCGGTATTGGAGCACGCCAAGACCAAGCGGTACACCATGGCGCGCCTGCGGCGAATGGCTTTGCATGCTTTTCTCAATCTTTCGGAAGACCGATTGCCCCCGGACATTCCTTTTGCCTTTGTCCTGGGCATCAGCGAGCGCGGGCTGCGCTATGCGGCCCAATGTTCCTTCCCGCTGGTGATGAACCACCGGCAGATGCTCTCCCTCCCCACCGGCTCAAAAATTCTTTTGGATCAGGAACGTTTTGCCTGTGACCAGTTTTCACTGTTTCAGGATCGTCCGGGCCCCTGCGGGATGTTTGACCGTCATCCCTTTGTCAAGTTCTGATGAATAAAGGAGTTCTTACAAATGGAATTAAAGGAATTTCTCCACCCGGATTTTGGTAAGTGTGTTTCCATATCCAATGGAACATTGAAAGCGGCGGTGACCATTGATTTTGGCCCCCGCATCATTCATCTTTCGCTGAATGACGGCCCCAATATTCTGTATCAGGATGTCGAGCGGGTACACCGAATTGACGGGGAAATCTTCCGCCGGTATTTCGGTGAAGACAAGACGTATTACCAATACGGAGGGCACCGTCTGTGGATCAGCCCGGAGGAACTGCCGATCACTTATTTTCCGGATAACGACCCGGTCACCTATTCCATTACGGATGAGGGGATCCGTTTTGTTCCTCCCGAGCAAAAGAGCCGCGGTATACAGACCAGCTTCTCTCTGTTGATGAATGAAACCGGGAATGAGCTGATGATTATTCACGAGGCCATCAATAAGAGCTCGGAACCCCACACCATGTCTCTGTGGCCCATTACGGCGCTGCGTGCCGGTGGAACCGTCATTCTGCCCCAGAACCCGGTGGATCTGAACCGCAGCCGGCAGCCCAATCGGGTTCTGGCCCTGTGGCCGTATACCGATCTGGCGGATCCCCGTGTGCACTGGGGAAAGGAATATATTACCGTACGCCAAATCCCCAATATGGATGAGCATTTTAAATTCGGCGCAGATGCCCTGCCCGGGTGGGCTGCGTATCAGTGGGAAGATCAGCTTCTTATCAAGCACTTTGTCCATAATCTGCAGGCGCTGTACCCGGATGGCGGCGTTTCCTTTGAATGCTATGTCAATGCGCACTGCGCAGAGATTGAAACACTCAGCCCCCTTTACCGGGTCGAACCCAAAGAAACCATTCGCCATGTGGAACAGCTCTCCCTGCAGAAGTGCAGCCCGCTGTCTCCGGAGGACCTGGAAGACGAAGAAAAACTCGCCCGGCACATGCAGCACCTGGGTTTGTAAAAAAACTCTTTCAAAAGATTCTTCGAAAGTAAAAAGGAAGCCATGGATTCTCCATGGCTTCCTTTTGTTATACGTCTCTCCATTTTTCCAGCCGGTACAGCTGTTCCTCATCCGTCTGGGTATTTCCGTTTTTATAAGTATACCCCATTTTCTGATAAAAAGCACAGGCCGTGATGGAAGCGGGAATCTCAATCCGACGGGCGCGCAGGAAATATTCATCCTGCTCCAGGGTTTCGATGATTTTACGGCCAATCCCCTTTCCCTGGTAGTCCGGATGAACAAAAATGGTGAACAGACTGCTCTCCTCCTGCTTTCCCCAGTACGGGCCAATCGCACCGCAGCCCACGATCTGCCCCGCTTCACAGACGACATAAAAGTGTGTCCACTTGGCGCGGTCAATCAAAAAATCGGGCGTCATTAACGCAACTTCTTTTTCAATGTAGTCGGCGCTGTAGTCCCGGCTGTTCGTAACCCGCAGGGTTTTTGCAATCAAAGCGGATACCTCACCGGCATCCCTTTCTTCAAATTTTCGGATCATTTTTCTTTACCTCCTGGTTTTTTCGGACAGAGAACGGCCGCAGAAGGCGCTTCCCAAGCCGAAGAAAACAGAGAGGACCGTCATTTTTGAGAAAGGTCATTCCCGGAATCCCTCAGAAAGGGAGCACCGCTGTCCGAGTCCAAATACAAAACCGCGTTGGGATGAGTGCGCAGAACCGAAGCGGGACACTGCTCCTCCACCGGTCCCGTGAGCATTCGCTGAACCGCCCCTGCCTTATAAGCGGTAGGTGCCACACAGATAATCCGTTTGGCCGCCATCAGGGCCGGTACCGTCAGCGTATATGCGAGAGGAGGAACCGCTTCTATATTCGGGAAATTCCCCGCATTGACCTGCTGCTGCCGGGATATCCGGTCAATATCCACCGTTTTTATCAGCACCGGATCCTGAAAATCCGCTACATGGGG
>JBJEQH010000232.1:0-5855 GCA_051881655.1 Candidatus Heritagella sp.
GCCCCGGCACCGCCGTGCTGCCGATGTGATGGATGGCAACCAGCTGATCCCCCAGGATCTCCCGGATCCGGGCGGCTTCTTCTTCATAGCGGGCCGGCCACCGGGGATCATAGGGAACCACCCGCACTTTTACGGCACCCATCAGGAGTGCGTGCGCATTGCCGCGCGGGGAATCTCCTTGTGAAGGACATACTTCCCAAAGGCAATGCTCCCAATCAGGAACAGCAGAGCGGCCAGGGTAATCCCGGCGGCCAGGAAAAAGAAGGCCCGGGTTCCCATCATGTCAATCAGGATTCCGCCCGCTAGACTGCCGCCGATATAGGCCAAACCCGAAACCGAACCATACATCGTCTGGGCGGTCGCTTTCAGCTCCACCGGCGCCAGCGTGTAAATATAGTTGGTAGCGGTGCCGATATCCACCCCGCCGGCCAGACCATAAATGGTAGAAGCGGCCATCAGCGCCAGGAAATTGTGGGAGAGCCCATACCCCACGCACATCAACCCCATCAGCGTGGCTGCCGCCAACTGCAGCTGCGGCAGCGAAAAACGCCGGCGGAAACGGATCATCATATACAGCATGGGAATCTCCAGAAGAGCCTTATATCCCATCAGGGTACCGATCTGGCTGGTATCCACCTGAATCTCGGTCATTAAGTAGGGCAGGAAATTCACCGCCGTACCCACGGGTACGTTCACCGCAATGTGGAAAATGATGAAGGTCACAAAATAGTAATTGCGGAACAGCCGGCCGAAATGCATCTCCCGAAGCTTATAGTGTTTTCGGCCCTGGGCCCCGCTGTTCTCTTCCTCATCCTTGATGATGACGCACAGCAAAAGCAGGGGGATCAGCGTAATTCCATAGAGGTAGAAGGTCCACTCCATTCCGATATAGGGGGTAATCAGGCTGAGGATCATGGACATAATCGCATAGCTGATGGAACCCCAAAGCCGGATAGCCCCATAATTCAGGCGCTGCACATTGGCGCTGCCCACCACCCAGCTGTCCTTGAGCATACTGATCGGATTGCGGAAGAAATTACTGAAGGGGATAAAGAACATGGAAAAGCTGGTGCCCGCAATGACCCAATTCCCCACCAAAGGGATACAAACCCAGGTAATTCCGCCGATGATAATACACACCGTCAGGCATGTGCGGATGGATCGGATTTTATCGCTGAGCATCCCCCAAAACGGGCTGGCCACCACGGCAACCGCGGAATTGGCTGCTGAAATGATTCCCACCTGGGTCGAGGACATCCCCTGACTCTGCAAAAAACTCGTCAAAAAACCGGCACAGGCCGTGGCAAACCAGAAGGTAAATTCCACACCGGAAAAATGCCAGTAACGAACCGGCACTGCCGCAAATTTGTAGCGAATGGAACGGGTAAATCTTCGCAGCATACAAACCACACTTTCTTTATAAACCAACTTTATCATAAGGATTGTAGCATATTCTCCCGAAAAAGCAAGAGAAAACCCTCTTTCCGGCAGGAAATTTTTCACCAGGGGCAGAAGTTCATTATTGTTCGTACTTTTTATGAAAAACAAAGAAAAATCATTCACCACTTTTTACGAAAAGGCTTTCTTTTTCTCCGGGGATATGCTATTATATTCCCGAAACCGGCCCATTGACCGGATCATATGGACGTACATTTAGAAAGGAAGACAACTATGAGCAAAAAACCTATCTTGCTGAAAGATGTCACCATCGAGGATGGTTTCTTCTCTCATTATGCGGATCTGGTCCGCAGCGAAGTGATCCCCTATCAGTGGGAGGCGCTGAATGACCGCGTTCCCGGCGCGGAGAAAAGCGGCTGTATTCATAACTTTCAAATTGCCGCCGGAGAAAAAGAAGGGGACTTTATCGGTTTTGTTTTTCAGGACAGTGACCTCTCCAAATGGCTGGAAGCCGTGGCCTATTCCCTGACGAAAAAGCCGGATGAAAAACTGGAAGCACTGGCCGACGGAGTGATTGACCTGATCGGCCGGGCCCAGAAAGAGGACGGCTATCTGGACACCTACTTTATGATTAAGGAGCCGGAAAACCGTTTCCGCAATTTCCGGGACTGCCACGAGCTGTACTGCTGCGGGCATATGACCGAAGCCGCCGTTGCCTATTACCGCGCTACCGGTAAGGATAAACTGATGCGCATTATGGAGCGCTATATCGACTGCATCTGCCGCAGCGTGGGCCCCGAGGAGGGAAAGCTGCACGCATACCCCGGTCACGAGGAACTGGAACTGGCCCTGATCAAACTGGCCGATGCCACCGGCGAGCAGAAATACGTGGATTTGGCTGCTTACTTTATCAACGAGCGCGGCCAGGATCCCCACTTCTTCCTGGAAGAACTGAAAACCCGCGGGGATACCTTCCGCTTTGAGGGGAATGATCTTCTGCCCGAGGCTTATTTTCAGTCCCATCTGCCCGTGCGCGAGCAGAAAGACGCCGATGGCCATGCGGTGCGCGCCGTATACCTATACACGGGCATGGCCGATGTGGCCGCCCGCACCCAGGACGAGGAGCTGAAGGAGGCCTGCCGCACCCTGTTCCGTTCCATCCGGGACAAACGCATGTATATCACCGGCGGGATCGGCTCAACGGTGGACGGCGAGGCCTTTACCTTCGACTATGACCTGCCCAATGATACGGTCTATGCGGAATCCTGCGCTTCGGTGGGCCTGATCTTTTTCTGCCGCCGGATGCTGGAGATGGACGGCGACGCCCAGTATGCCGAGGTGATGGAACGCGCCCTGTATAACAACGTGATCGCCGGCATGGCCATGGACGGAAAATCCTTTTTCTACGTCAATCCGCTGGAGGTATTCCCCGAGGCGGATCACAAGGATCCGCACAAATCCCATATCAAGACCGTGCGCCAGAAGTGGTTTGCCTGCGCCTGCTGCCCGCCCAATATCGCGCGGCTGCTCGCTTCGCTGCCGGAATACATCTATCAGACCGACGAAACCGGCCTGACGGTCAACCTGTTCATCGGTTCCTCGGCCGCTTACCGAAACGGAACGGTCGTTCAGCGCAGCGGCGTCCCCAATGACGGAAAAACTACCTTTACCTTCCATCTCCCTGAGGAGGAGTCCTTCGTTCTGCGGGTGCGCAAGCCCGGCTGGTCCAGGAACTGCACCATCACGGTCAACGGCGAAACGGTGGAAGCCCCGGTGGAAAAAGGATATTTCTGCCTGAACCGCACCTTCCGGGAGGGAGACTGCGTGTGCTTTGCCATGGATATGCCGGTGCGCCGGATCTATGCCAACGCCAATGTGCGGGAGGACATCGGCAAAGTGGCCATTATGCGCGGGCCCATAGTCTACTGCCTGGAAGAGCATGATAACGGAGCCAGACTGCCCCTTCTCTTCCTGCCCCGCAGCGCGGCTTTTGAGGAAAAAGCCGGGGAGGGCCTGTTTGAGAACCTCACCCTGCTGACGGCAGATGGCCTGCGCCTGCAGCCCACCGGAAGCGAAGAGCTGTACAGTGAAACCCCCTGTACCCAGGTGGTTCCCCAGAAGCTGACCTTTATCCCCTATTTCAGCTGGGCAAACCGCGGCGAAAACGAGATGCTCGTCTGGGTGCGGGAAGCGCCCCTCGCCTGATCCTTCAAAAAAACGGCCGGACAGTTCCTATGTCCGGCCGTTTTTCTATGTCAGAGAGCAGAAATTTTTCTTTTTCCTCAATCCTGATGGTAATCGCGCAGGAACTCCGCCAGACGGCCGCACGCCGTTTTCAGGACTTCGACCTCCGGCAGATACACCACACGGAAGTGGTCGGGGGTCTCCCAGTGAAACCCGGCGCCGTGGGTGATCAGGATATGCTTTTGCCGCAGGAAATCCAGAGCAAAGCGCTCATCATCCACCAACCCGAATTTTTTCCGATCCAGCCGCGGAAAAATATAGAAGGCCGCCTCGGGCTTTACGGCGGTCACGCCGGGAATATCATTGAGCGCGCGGGTAATATACTCGCGCTGTTCATAAATCCGCCCGCCGGGAACCAGCAGTTCCTTGGTGGTATCCAGATTGGCAAGGGCGGTGGGAATGACCGACTGGGCCGGTACATTGGAGCACAGCCGCATGGAGGAGAGCAGGTTCAGCCCCTCCATATATCCCTTGGCGCCCTCCTTGTTCCCGCTTACACACATCCAGCCGCAGCGATAACCGGCGATCAGGTGGGATTTGGAAAGGCCGTTGTACGTCACGCACAGAAGATCCGGGGCCAGGGAAGCAATGGACGTATGGGTTTTTCCGTCCATCACCAGACGGTCATAAATCTCGTCAGCAAACAGGATCAGCTCGTGTTCCCGGGCCAGCTGCACGATCTGCTCCAGCAGCTCTTTCGGATACAGCGCACCGGTGGGATTGTTGGGGTTAATCACCACAATTCCCTTCGTCTTCGGCGTAATTTTGCGGCGCATATCCTCGATATCCGGATACCAGTTGGACTGCTCGTCGCAAATATAGTGGACCGCCGTTCCCCCGGCCAGCGTGACCGAGGCCGTCCACAGCGGATAATCCGGGGCCGGTACCAGCATCTCATCCCCGTTATTGAGCAGGGCCTGCATGGACAAAGTGATCAGCTCGCTGACGCCGTTGCCCGTATAGATATCCCGGATATCCAGATTGGGAATCCCCTTGCTGGCCTCATAATGCAGGATAGCGCGCCGCGCCGCCGGAAGACCCTTGGAATCGGAATACCCCTCCGTATCGGCCAGCTGGCCGGAAATGGCATCCAGAACCGGCTGCGGAGCCCGAAAGCCAAAGGGCGCCGGATTCCCGATATTCAGCTTCAGGATCTCCTCCCCCATCTCCGCCATCCGGTTGGCCTCTTCCATCACCGGGCCGCGGATATCATAGCAAATATGATCCAGTTTTGAAGATTTCGAAAATGTTCTCATCCCTGTTTCTCCCTTTCGTATTCTCCCATTCCCAACGGGCCGGCTGCGGTGAAAACAAAACCGCCCTGTAAATGACCCAACTGTCATTTACAGGGCGGACAAAATCCGTGTTACCACCTGTGATTCAAAGCAAACCGGCCCGCAGGGCCCATCCGCTTCGCACTCTGCCAGTACCATTGAGATACTGTTCCCCAATAACGGGAGGACCCGTTGACGCCTACTCAGCCTTTCGCCTTTGGGGCCAAAGCTCGGGGACTGCTTCCTCCGCCGCCGATGGAAGGATTTACACCAAACGCCTTCTCTCTTGGCATACGGTACAGCGGGCTACTCTTTCCCGTCATCGCTTTTTGCTTTCTTGTTTTTTCCAGAATAGCATAAACCGAAGGGAAAGTCAACCCGCAAATTTTCAAAACATTCCCCCCTGCGTTCCGGCAGTTTTCCACCCGGCCCTGCGCGCTTGCTTCCCGGCAGAGCGGACCGGAAACACGCAGAAACCCTCTCGGGGCTCTTTCCCCCCGCCGGAACCTCACAGCTGGGAGAGATACTCCCCATACGGTTTGCGCACAACCGCTTCCCGGTGATCCCGAAACCAGGCATAGGATTCCTGCAGGCCCTGCAGAAGCGGCTTTGTTTCGGGCATCAGCACCGTCTGTCGGGCGACATCCAGGGTGTACTCGTAATCATAAAAACAGAAATAGCTTCTCTGCGGGTGTTCCGGCCCCATGTGGATGGTTTTCAGCGGAGCTCCCACCACCTCATAGCACAGCTGTACCCATTGGAGAACCGATACCGTCTCCGGATTTCCCACGTTGAAAATCTGGGTTTCCGGCCGCTTTTCCAGCAAAATCTGCATAAACCGGCACAAATCCTCGATATGGAAAAACTGCAGCTTCATCTTCCCCTCTCCCGGCAGGGCGAAGGGGCGTTTCTGCTCTGCGCACTCAAACACAAAGGGTT
>JBJEQH010000233.1:0-5831 GCA_051881655.1 Candidatus Heritagella sp.
TTTTCCTTCGTACATCTGCTCCATTTTCTGCATGATTAAATCCTCCTAAAATACGTGATAATTCTTTATCGAATCCGCTCCCCTGCCAATCGGGGGGCAGTATTCATTTCTCATACTCTTCCAGCCGGGTGATATCCACAATGCTCAGCGTGTCCTCATGACCATACTGCATGCACTCGAAAAGCGCTTTCGCTGTATCCAGGGATGTCAGGCAGGGAATACCGGCTTCGACCGCATACCGGCGAATCCGGTATCCGTCCTTATGATGCTCCGTGTTGGAAGAGGGGGTATTGATGACCAGGTCGATCTGACCGGAGAGCACGCGGTCCGTAATATCCGGTTTGTGCGTACCGATTTTGAAGGTATGGACATTGGGAATATCGTGATCGCTGAGGAAAACACTGGTCCCCTCTGTAGCATATATCTTCCAGCCCATTTTGTAAAGCCCCTGTGCAATCGGAAGCATTTCCTCTTTATCACTGTCCCGCACGGTAATCAGAGCATTGCCGCGGATCAGATGAATTCCGGCGCCACGGAACGCCTTGGTCATGGCCTCATCGTAATTATCCGCGATGCCCAGCACTTCGCCGGTGGATTTCATCTCCGGTCCGAGGTCCACATCCGCCCCATACAGCTTTTCAAAGGAGAAAACCGGCATTTTAATGGCGATCAGCGGACGGGCCGGCTGCAGGCCGTATTCATACCCCATCTCCGGCAATGTCTTTCCGAAGAAGGTACCCACCGCCAGGTCCACAATCGGAATATCGGTGACCTTGCTGATATACGGAACGGTACGGGAGGAACGGGGATTGGCCTCGATGATATAAACCTCTTCCCCGCGCACAATAAACTGGATGTTCAGCAGGCCGCGCACACGCAGGCTGAGGGCCAGCTTGCGGGTATAGTCCACAATGATATCCTGAATGTGCTTCGGGATCCCGACGGCCGGATAGACCGAAATACTGTCGCCCGAATGGATACCGGCCCGCTCCACATGCTGCATAATACCCGGGATCATCGAATCCACTCCGTCACAGACGGCGTCTACCTCGACCTCAGTGCCCATGATATACTTATCCACCAGAATGGGGTGATCCTGATGGACCGTATTGATGATCCCGATCTGGTCGATAATATCCTGACGGTTGTAGGCGATATTCATTCCCTGGCCGCCCAGCACATAAGAGGGACGGACCAGCACCGGGTATCCCAGTTCCTCGGCAGCCTTCAGCGCTTCTTCGCAGGTGTAGACCATTCTCCCCTCGGCACGCGGGATCCCGTATTGGTTCAGAATGGCGTCAAACCGCTCGCGGTCCTCCGCCTCGTCAATCGAATCAAAGGAGGTGCCGAGAATCTCGATCCCCATTTCCTCAATCGCCTTGGCCAGCTTGATGGCGGTTTGGCCGCCGAACTGTACCACCGCTGCATCCGGCTTTTCCTCCTGGACGATGTGGAGAACATCCTCCTCGGTCAGGGGTTCGAAATACAGACGGTCGGCAATATCAAAATCGGTCGAAACCGTCTCCGGGTTGTTATTGACGATGATGGTCTCGCACCCCAGTTTTTTCAGCGCCCATACACTGTGAACCGAGCAGAAGTCAAACTCGATGCCCTGGCCAATGCGGATGGGTCCCGAGCCGATAACCATGACCTTTTTCCGGTCAGTCTTCGGATTTACTTCGCTCTGCAGGCCGTACGTGGAGTAGTAATACGGGGTAGCTGCGTCAAATTCGGCCGCACAGGTGTCCACCATTTTGTAGACCGGATGGATGTTCCATTCTTCCTCCAGCCCACGGACTTCCGCGACGGTTTTGCCGGTAAAGTCGGAAATGCTCCGGTCGATATAGCCCATATCCTTGGCCAAAAACAGCAGTTCGCGGGTCAGTTCCTCCGTTTTCAGGCGCTTTTCCACCTGCAGAAGAACCCGCAGCTTTTCCAGGAACCACTTGTCGATTTTGGTGATGTTGTGAATCCGGTCAAAGCTGAACCCGCGGCGAATGGCTTCAGCCACGGCAAACAGCCGCCGGTCATCCACCGCATGAATCCGCTCCAGCAGCTCCTCATCACTCAGGCCGTCCAGCTCTTTATCGCGCAGATCAAACATATTCTGTTCCAGGCAGCGGATGGATTTCATCAGCGCACATTCAAACGTGGGAGCGATGCCCATCACCTCGCCGGTGGCTTTCATCTGGGTGCCCAGCGAGCGCGCCGCATGGACGAATTTATCAAACGGCCACTTGGGGAACTTGACCACGCAGTAGTCCAGCGTGGGCTCGAAACAGGCGAAGGTCTTCTGCGTGATGGCATTGGGAATCTCGTCCAGAGTATAGCCCAGGGCAATTTTGGAGGCGACCTTTGCAATGGGATAGCCCGTTGCCTTGGAGGCCAGCGCCGAAGAGCGGCTGACGCGGGGATTGACCTCGATGACGCAGTACTCAAAGGAATTGGGGTTCAGCGCAAACTGAACATTGCATCCGCCCTCAATTTTCAGCTCTTCAATAATGGCCAGAGCGGCCGAACGCAGCATCTGGGTCTCCTTATCGGCCAGGGTCTGGCAGGGGGCTACCACGATCGAATCCCCCGTATGAACGCCGACCGGATCGAAGTTCTCCATATTACACACGGTAATGCAGTTTCCGTTGTGGTCGCGCATGACCTCGTATTCGATCTCTTTCCATCCGGAAATACACCGTTCGATCAGCACCTGGTGAACCCGGCTGCGGTGCAGGCCGGTGGTGGCAATGGCCAGCAGCTGCTCTTCATTATAGGCAATTCCGCCTCCGCTTCCGCCCAGGGTATAAGCCGGGCGCACAATTACCGGATACCCAATGCGGCGGGCAATGGTGACGCAGCTGTCGATATCCTCTGCGATATCGCTCTCCGCGCAGGGCTGATGGATCCGGTCCATCGCCTCTTTGAACAGCTCGCGGTCCTCCGCCATGCGGATCGTCTCCGCTTTGGTTCCGATCATTTCCACATGGTTTTCCCGCAAGAAACCGGATTCCTCCAGTTCCACCGCCAGATTTAGTGCTGCCTGGCCGCCCAGGGTCGGCAGGATGGAATCCGGCTTTTCCTTCAAAATGACCTTCTTCAGTGTATCCGCCGTCAGAGGCTCGATATAAACCTTGTCGGCAATCTGTTTATCGGTCATAATCGTGGCCGGATTGGAGTTGACGAGGATGACCTCAATCCCCTCTTCCCGCAGTGCGCGGCAGGCCTGGGTGCCCGCATAGTCAAATTCGGCAGCCTGTCCAATGACAATGGGGCCGGATCCGATGATGACGACTCTCTTAATTGATTCTTTCTTCATAGTTTGCAGCGCTTCCTTTCTCGCAGGAATCAAACGGTACCGGGCGTACCGTTTCCCCGCGGCTCATTCCCCTTTTGTAACCAGCCCGTTACAGCCGGCCTTTTTCAATCAGGGTAAGAAAACGGTCGAACAGGTATCCGGTATCCTTCGGGCCGCCGCAGGCTTCGGGGTGGAACTGTACCGTAAAGACCCGGCCGCTTGCATAGGTAAGCCCTTCTACGCTTCCGTCATTCATGCTGACAAAGCTCACCTGGGCTTTCTGCGGATCGACAGTTTTGGCATCGACCACAAATCCGTGGTTCTGCGAGGTGATGTACACCCGGTTATCCGCCAGCTCTTTGACCGGATGATTGATGCCCCGGTGACCATATTTGAGCTTGTAGGTATCGAATCCCTGGCTCAGCGCCATCAGCTGATGGCCCAGACAAATGCCGAAGGTGGGAATTCCGTATTCATAAATGCGCTTTAGTTCCTCGATGGCCTTCCGGTTTTCCTGGGGATCGCCGGGGCCATTGCTGAGCATAATTCCGTCGGGACGGAAATCCAGCATGTCCTCCATGGTGCAGTCGTGGGCAAAGCACTTGACTGTGCAGCCCCGCTGTACCAGCGAACGGATAATATTCTGCTTGACGCCGTAATCGTGCAGGGCAATGCGCACGGGGCCATCCCCATACACGCGCCCGTGCTGCACACTGACAAGGGGCACACAGGAGACCATCTGAAAATCCGCGATGGCCTTTTTCATGGCCTCCCGGTCCGGATTCTCCCCGTAGGCGATCATCCCCTTCATCGTGCCGCTTTCCCGCAGAACCCGGGTCAGCGCACGGGTATCCAGCCCATACACACCAGGGATGTGATTGTTTTGCAGATAGGAATTCAGGTCCAGGTCACAGCGGAAATTGCTGGCAAGACCCGACACATTATGCACAATAAAAGCGCTGAGCCAGGGCTTGCCGGACTCGGCGTCTTCGATGCAGATCCCGTAGTTGCCGATCATCGGGTAGGTCATGACAACCCCCTGGCCGGCATAGGAGGGATCGGTCAGCAGCTCGGGGTAGCCGCACATGGCGCTGTTGAAAACAATCTCGCAGACTACATCCCGCTCATCGCCGAACCCCTGGCCCTCAAACGTCATCCCGTTTTCCAGCATCAACAAAGCTTTCATGCTCTTCCTCTTTTCTCCGCACATTCCTCTCGCAAAACCAGTCTTTCCCCCGTGTGCGGACAAAGGAAAAACCTCTCCCATGCGGACAAACCAAATCCTCTATTCTGCCAGAGACAGCACAGAGGATTTCAGAAATACCTTATGATCCGAAAACAGCGATAATCCGGGCCAGCGCTTTTTCGGTATTTTCTTTCGTATTAAACGAGGTCAACCGGAAATATCCTTCTCCGTTCAGGCCAAAGCCGGAACCGGGGGTGCCCACAACATGGGCCTTTTCCAGCAGCTCATCGAAAAACTCCCAGCTGCTCATCCCCTGGGGCACTTTCATCCATACATAGGGGGAATCCACACCGCCGAACACGGTGAAACCGGCCTTCTCCAGGCCTTCGCGGATAATCCGGGCATTCTCCCGGTAATAAGCGATGTTCTCCTGCACTTCCTGCCATCCTTCGGGGGAATAAACGGCCTCGGCCGCGCGCTGAATCACGTAGGGAACTCCGTTCATCTTCGTGGACTGACGGCGGGCCCACAGCTTATTGATGGAAACTCCGCCCCGCTCCAGCTCTTTGGGAATAACGGTAAACGCACAGCGGGTACCGGTGAATCCGGCCGTTTTACTGAAGGAACGGAACTCGATGGCACAGGTTTTGGCCCCTTCCACTTCGAAAATCGAATGGGGAACCCCGGGGGTGGTGATAAATGCCTCGTATGCCGCGTCGTACAGGATAACGGCGCCGGTCTGGTTGGCGTAATCGACCCACTTTTTCAGTTCCTTCTGGGAAATGGAGACACCGCTGGGGTTATTGGGGAAACAGAGGTAGATCATGTCCACTTTTTCCTGGGGAATCTCCGGCAGGAAATTGTTCTCCGCCTTGCAGGGCATATAGACAATTTTGCTGAAGCCCTTGCCCTCGACATACTCACCGGCACGGCCCGCCATCACATTGGAATCCACATAAACCGGGTACACCGGGTCGCATACCGCCACCACATTGTCCACCGCAAAAATATCCCCGATGGAAGAGGTATCGCTTTTAGCGCCGTCGCTCAGGAAAATCTCGTCGGCAGAGATTTCCACCCCGTGCTCCTGAAAATCGTGTTTGGCAATGGCTTGCAGCAGAAAATCATATCCGTAATCCGGGCCATACCCACGGAAAGTAGCCGCCTCACCCATCTCATCGGCCGCTTTCTTCATCGCCTGCACACAGGCTTTGGGCAGGGGGCGCGTCACATCACCGATGCCCAGACGGATGATCTCCTCCTCCGGATGCTCCGCCTGATAGCGATTGACGCGATTTGCAATTTCTGCAAAAAGGTAGTTGCGCGCCATTTTTGCAAAGTTCTCATTGATTTTCA
>JBJEQH010000234.1:0-5804 GCA_051881655.1 Candidatus Heritagella sp.
CGGGTCAACGGAAAACCCTGTCCCTATTTGCCCACAATCGAGGACGGTATACACTGCCAGAGGATTCTGGATTCGCTGCTGCTCTCCTCTGAAGAACGCCGCTGGGTAAAAATTGAGAATTAGCAAAAGTCTCCCAATAATTCCGGTTGGAATTGCCCGGAATAGGAGTACCTCCTTCTATATCTGGAAATCCCGGTAAAAAGAATCACCCTCCTGCCGCCATCAACAGGAGGGTGATGAGTTTTACCGGGTATTTTTTCAGCGCACTTCGCGCAGCAGCTGATTCAGCCAGCGGGCCGATTCCTCCATATCCTGCAGACAGCGGCAGGAGTCAAAATGCTCGATAGCCAGGCTGCCGTCAAAGTCAGTCGTCGTCAACAGATCCGTCAGAATATCCCGCAGGGGGATCACCCCGCTGCCCGCCGGGGCCGGGTACATTGGGCGCCCCGACAGGGTTATTTTCGGTTTTTCCCCGCCGCGGTCCTGTTCTCCCCGGTCCTTGCAGTGGATCTCGTGCCGGATATATTTTTTCAGCTTCGTGTACGCCTGCCAGGCATCCTGCTCACTGTAGAGGAAATTGCCCGTATCAAAAAAGCACGACAGACCCGGCACCTGCTCCATAAACCACAGCAGCCCCTCCATGGTGGAGAAGGGCGCTTCTTTTCCGTCAAAGTCCTCCATGCCCACCGTTACGCCTTTTTGCCCGGCGTACTCACACATGCTGCGCAGAACGCACACCATGTTCTGCAGCATAGCCTCCCGACTTTCCTTCTCCTGCTCCGTAATAAATCCGGGAATGGCCAGAACCTTATCGCTGCCGATGGAAACCGCCAGGTCGATCACCCGTCGGGCCTCCTCCTCGCTGGGGCAGTGACCAAAATCACAGAAGGCCGGCATGCTGTTCACATGCATCCCCGCCCGGCACAGCACTGCCAGTTTTTCCTGTGTTCCCGGCTGCTGCAGTTCGGTATTCATAATCTCCAGCCCGGTAATCCCCCAGGACAGGCACTTTTGGGCTGTCTCCTCCAGAGAGAGTCCGCTTTGCTCCGCGGCCACAACCACATGATTAAAAAATACGGAAAGTTCCATTTCTCACGTCTCCTCCTGCAGCAGAACCGCCCGCACCGGCGATGCTTCCAGCCCGTGCAGTTTCAGCGGCATGCAGCACAGGGTGTAGTTTCCGTCCGGCACGCCGGTCAGATCCACCCCTTCCAGAATGACCATATTTCTGCCCAGCAGCTCCACATGCGGGGCCAGCTCGCCGCCGGCCGGGCCGATCGACTGGGCATCCGTCCCCACTAAGGTCACACCGGCCTGCCCCAACACGATGGCCGCGCTGGCATCCAGAAATGCCTTGCCATTGCCATGGAACAGAATCATCTTCTCGCAGAACGGCAGCAAAATCTCCATCTGCTGCCCGGTCAGGGTTCCGGTCATGGAGACCACGGTGCAGCGGCCGTAAAACCGCTCGGCGGGAATTTCATCAATGGCCGCAGCGCCATCCACAAAGTGCAGCGGCGCATCCACATGGGTGCCGCTGTGGCAGCCCGAATAGAAAGCTGACAGATTGTACACGCTGCCGTTTTCCGCCATGCGGACCTTGGGGTCCGGATAGGGGGCCGGGTCCCCGGGATAGACGGGCGCGGTAAACAGATCACGGGTGATATCCAGTACTTTCATGCTTTCTTCTCCTTTTCCAAAAGCTGCTGCAGATCCGGCAGCGCATTTTTCAGCAGCTGCACGGACCGCTGGGCGGCCATTTTTGCAAACTGCGGAAAGTCCACTTTGGCGTCATCGTTGGCATTGTCCGAGATGGCCCGCAGAACCACAAACGGCACCTGCCCCAATACGGCGGTGTGTCCGATCGCGGCTCCCTCCATCTCGCAGGCCTGTGCCCCGGGGAAATCGCGCAGAATTTTCTCCATTTTCTCCCCGCCGGAAATGAACTGATCGCCCGAGGCGATCAGCCCCCGCCGTACGGCGCCCGGATACACCTTTGCGGCCTTCTCCATCAGCAGGGTGGTCGCTGCCCGGTCGGCCTCCATTTCCACCGCATCCACACCGCACACATATCCCATGGGATAGCCCAGCGGCGTGATATCCATATCGTGCTCGACCACCGCATCGGCGAATACCACATCACCGATGTACACCTCTTTACCGATTCCGCCGGCCACGCCGGAATTGATAATCAAATCCGGGTGATACAGCAGCAACATACTCTGGGCGCAGATGGCGGCGTTCACCTTTCCCTCGCCGCTGCAGGCTACCACACAGGACACCCCGTCAATCCGGCCGCTGTAATACGTATTTTTCCCCACCTGCTGGGACTGCGGATCCTCCATGCTGTGAAGAAGGCCCTCGACCTCCATCTGCATGGCGCCAATGATTCCAATCATTCTCTTCTCCTTCCTTTCCTCCGGGCGATTTCCTTTTCCACTAATTTTCGGTAAATCCGCTCGGTCATCCATTTTTCCGTGGAAGCCTCCAGTGCCTCCTGGGGAGTAAACCAGCGCACTCCGCGGTTCTCCCCTTCACAGGGGTGTAGCCCATCCCGCTCATCGGCCCACAGCAGATAGGTCACATTCATATGCAAATGGGAGGGCACATACCTCCCCCGCTTTTCATGGCCAAAAACCGGGAGAATCTCCACGGAGAAGATCTGCGGAGATACCGGGGCAATATGGCAGACACCCGTCTCCTCCTTCGCCTCCCGCAGAGCCACCTGCAGAAGATCCGTTTCCCCATCGGCATGGCCGCCGCACCACGACCAGGAATCGTACAGATTGTGGTACACCATCAAAACCCGGTCACCGTTTTGATTCAGAATCCAGCCGGAAGCGGTGAAATGAGCGGTCTCGTTGGTCCGTTCAAAGGCGTCGGGAGCCTGCTGCAAAAAGCAGAGCATCCTCTCCCGGTCCTTCTGTTCCTGTTCATTCCAGGGGGAAAACTGAGAAAGGGCGGTTTCCAAACTCTCCCGGTCCCGGGAAAAAGACGCCATGGCGGGCAGCCTCCTCTCTTTTCACACTGAAATTATTATAGCAAAGTCCCATCCTCTCTACAAGAAGCCGTGGTCAAAACTTCCCGATAAAAAAAGAGAGAACAGGGAAAATTTCTCCCTGTTCTCTCTGTTCGTTCTCTGCTGTTTTACCGGATTTCAATGCGGCGGCTGGCCGGCACCGTTTTCCCCTTCTTCGGCAGCGTCAGCTTCAGTACCCCATTGTTGTAGTCCGCCCGGATCTGATCGGTCTCCACATTGGATACATCAAAGCTGCGGCTGTACTGGCCAAAGCTGCGCTCGCACCGCAGATAGTTCCCCTTCTTATCCGAATCCTCCCATTCACTGTGGCGCTCGGCCGAAACGGTCAGCACATCCCCCTCCAGATCCAGATGGATATCCTCCTTGGCAAAGCCGGGCAGATCCGTAGTCAGCTCGTAGGAATCTCCCTTATCCTGGATATCGGTCTTAAATTCAGACAGAGAATGGTTGCCGAAAAAGGCACGCTCCATCTCCTCCATCTCACGGAACGGATTGTAACTCATCGAATTCTGACGGCGTTCAAAAGGCATCAAACCAAACATACTCATTTCCTCCTTATCTTTTCTGCAATTCTTCTTTACCGTATTGCATCCGCTTCATCGGGGCGATTATTCGCTTTTTTCTCCCTGTGAATCGAACGCTTCTGCGCACTTTTCAGGGATAACCGTTATGGCCGGTTCCTGCACTTCGATCCGGCGGTTGACCGGCTGTCTGGGCAGTTTCTTCGGCAGCTTCACACACAGCACCCCATTTTCGTAAGCGGCCTCGATTCCCTCGGTGTCCACACCGGATACATCGAAGCTGCGGCTGTACTGGCCGAAGCTGCGCTCACACCGCAAATAGTTCCCCTTCTTATCGGAATCCTCCCATTCACTGTGGCGTTCCGCTGCGAGGGTCAGCACATCACCCTTCAGATCCAGATGGATATTCTCCTTCGAAAATCCAGGCAGATCGGCTGTCAGACGGTAGGCGTCTTTTTCATCCTGAACATCCACACGAAAATCTTCTCCGGTACGGAAAAAGGTTTCCTCGGCGGTAAACGGAACAAATACTCTCTCAAAAGGCATCATGGTTTTCATTCTTCATTCCTCCATTCGGTCATGCAAATCATGAAAATTATGTTTTACATTCCCGGCTCCGGGAGGAGAACTCCTCCCTTCTCAATGGGCGCCGGAAGAGAGCTGATTCATGGATCCCCGACCTCCTTCTCGGTCTTCTCTCTTTCTGTTTACAAGTATAAGTATAAAGGTCATTTGTTTCGAATGTGTTACGGAAAAATGAAAAATTAGCACTCTTTTGCTTAGAGTGCTAATTTCTTGCTTCCTATTTTGCCCACCGGCGTTTTTTCCTGCTATGGTTTTCCCCTTCTCATTTTTCGGGGGGATTGACCTCTTTCAGTTTTTCCTGGCGGCGATGCTTTACTTCCTCCGGAATCGGCCGGATTTCGCCGGCAGCGGTCAAAGCCATCCGGGTGAACACCGGGCCGAACAATTCATAAATCAACACCGCAAACAGTGTGATATTGCGGATCAGGTGCCCCTGCTCCCCGAGCTGCATCGCGGTCGTACACATTCCCAACGCCACGCCGGCCTGCGGCAGCAGCGTAATTCCAAGATACTTGCAAATCTGTGGTTCGCAGTGCATGGCTTTGGCACTGGAAAATGCTCCCAGATATTTGCCAAGAGAGCGAAATACAATATACACCACGCCGATCACCACAATAGCGGCATCCGTGAACACTCCCAATTCCAGTTCCGCTCCGCTGACGACAAAGAACAGAGCGAACAGAGGAGACGTCCATTTATCGCAGGCTTTCATCAGATCCTGGGACAGGGGGCAGATATTGCAGAACACGGTTCCCAGCATCATGCACACCAACAGGGAAGAGAACTGAATCCGCACCGGCCCCACCTGGAATTCCATCATGGAGAGCGAGGCGGCTAAAAATACAATTCCGATGGTCAGATTCAGGCGGTTGGTATTGGAGTTGAAAAATTTTTCCAGCTGCGTCAAAATCCAGCCCATGGCGGCCCCCAGTACCAGAGAACCGATGATTTCAATAATCGGATTCAAAAGAATCGAAACCATATCCACCGTTCCACTGACCAGGGTTTTGGCTATTCCAAAAGAAACTGCAAAGGCGACCAGGCCCACGGCATCATCCAGCGCGACAATCGGCAGCAGCAGGTGGGTCAGGGGACCGCTTGCCTTATACTGCCGTACCACCATCAGGGTGGCAGCCGGCGCCGTTGCCGTTGCAATGGCGCCCAGAGTGAGCACCTGGGGAATTGTAATTTTCCCCGGCATCAGCAGATAAATGGCCAAAAGGGCCAAATCCACCAACAGCAGCGCGGCCAGCGCCTGCAAAATGCCAATGGCAACAGCCTGCCTGCCCGTCTTCTTCAAAGAAGTCATGCGAAACTCGTTGCCAATGGAAAAGGCAATAAATCCCAGTGCAATCTCAGAGAACAGGGATAATTCGCCGACCGCGGCCGAATCGGAAAAGCCAATTCCCGGAATCCCCAGAGCCCCTATGCAGTAAGGGCCAATCAATACGCCCGCAATCAGATAAACGGTAACCGAGGGCAGCTTTAGAGGCTTAAAAAATCTTGTCATAATCAGTCCCGCCAACAGCGAAACAGATATGGATAACAGTGTACGCACGTTCAAAGTCTCCCTTCTTTTTGGTGCTTTCAATTTGCCATTATATCATAGCAAATTTTGTATTTCAACATACCTTAAAATCACTTTTTAGTACTCCCCT
>JBJEQH010000235.1:0-24497 GCA_051881655.1 Candidatus Heritagella sp.
AATCCTTCTACTTTTTCTCTCCGTTTCTCTGCATTTTATTATCATTTATCCTTCATAATTTGTGCAAAATCAGGGCTATTTTAAATCAAATTCTTTAAAAATGAATGATCGGGTTTTGAAAATTGTAAAAAATTCTTCAGGAGGTTTTTCCCATGGCTGCTTTTTCCCGCCGTTTTCCGGTTCGCTTTCTATGGCTGATATGCCTGCTGCTTTTCGCGCTGGGTCTGGCCCTGCCTGCAAACGGCCAGCCCGCCTCAGACGGGGAGGAACCCGGCGGGGAAACGGACAGCTTTTCCATATTGGACACCTCTACCGGAGAAGTGCTGACCGTACCGGCCCGGGAATTTCTCATGGGCGGTCTGATCTGCGAGATGTCCCCCACCGATGAAGAGGAGGCCCTGAAGGCCCAGGTGGTCGCTATGTACACCTATTACAGCCGCCTGCGTCAGATTCGGCGCGACCCGGAAAGGGAACCGGACCCCGCCCTGAAGGGAGCGGATTTTTCGTGCAGCACGCAGTCGTACCTGACCTATACCACGCAGGAGAAGCGGCAGGCGCGCTGGGGCAGCCATTTTGAGACCTATGAAGCGCGCACCCGGGAGATCGTCGAATCGGTCTACGGCCAGCAGCTGCAGGATTCCCAGGGAGCGCTGGTGTGCGCCAGCTATTTCGCCATCTCTTCGGGGCAGACCGATGCCGGCGCGGATGTGTGGGGCGGAGAGGAAGAATGCCTGCAGGCGGTTGCCAGTCCCGGGGATCTGTATGCCCCCGGCTACATGACCACCGTTTCCTTTTCCCAAAGCGAGCTGCGCGCGGCGCTCTCCGCCGCCTTTCCCCAGGCCGACCTGCCGGACAGTCAGGTGCAGAACGCCATCACGCTCACCGATATTTCCCGCTCCGGCACTGTTTTGTCCGCTGAAATCGGGGGATTTTCCTGTACCGGCAGCCAGCTGCGCATGGCCCTGGGGCTGCGCTCGGCCCATTTCTCCTTCGAAACCGGAGAGGACGGCACGGTAATTTTCACCGTGAAGGGATGGGGACACAATGTGGGGATGAGCCAGACGGGGGCCTGCGCCATGGCCCGCTGTCACATGTCTTACCGGGAAATTCTGGCCTGGTACTACCCCGGCAGCACCCTGTATATTCCCTAAAGGGCGGGAGCTTTCCGTTTTCCCCCACCCGCACAGCGGACGGTTTTTCATGCCCCGGTGATCGCTTTATTCAGAGCCAAAGCTCCAACAGAAAAAGCCGGCAGAGCTCTGCCGGCTTTTTCTCAGGATTCCCCGGATTTTTTTGTCAGATCCTGCTGGCGGATCGTCTGCCGCATAGACAGAAGGGACGCTGGTGCGACGCTCAGGCTTCGCACTCCGATGGAAAGCAGGAATTCGGTCATCTGCGGATCAGCGGCGGCCTCGCCGCACACATCCGCCCAGATGCCCGCCCGGCGGGCGCTGTCCACTGCCATGCGCAGCATCCGGCGCACCGGTTCCTGATTGGCGCTGCACAGGGCCCCCACCTTGGGGTTGCCCCGATCTGCCGCCATGACAAACTGGGTCAGATCGTTGGTGCCGATACTGAAAAAATCCACTTCCTGCGCCAGTTCATCCCCCATCATCACCGAGGCCGGTGTTTCGATCATCACACCGATTTCGTACTGCATGGAGTGGGCAATTCCCTCCTCCTCAAGGGCACAGGCCGCCTGCCGCAGCAGCCGCCGCACCGTGCGCACCTCTTCCACCGATACCACCATGGGGATCAGGATGCCCAACCGCCCCAGGGGGGCCGCCCGCAGCAGGGCGCGCAGCTGTGTCATCAGAATATCCCGGTGCTCCAGGCAGAAACGGATCCCCCGCCGCCCCATCACCGGATTTTCCTCCCGGTCCATTTTTACATAGGGGATCTGTTTATCCGCGCCCACATCCAAAAGGCGAATGACGACCTTTTTCCCCTGCATCTGCTGCAGCACGGCACCGTACGCCGTCGCCTGCTCCTCCTCCGAGGGCATCTGTTCGCAGTACATAAACAGGTACTCGCTGCGGAACAGGCCAATCCCGTCCGCGCCGCAGTCCTGCACGCTGGTCATATCATCGGGGTGACCGATATTGGCCATCAGCTCCACCGGCGTGCCGTCCATCGTGATTGTCTGCACACCGCTGCAGGTTTTCAGCGCCTGGCGGCGTGCCTCAAACTCCTGCTGCATCCGGATGTATTCCCATTTCTCCTCTTCCCCGGGATCCCGCAGCAGTTCGCCGGAAAAGCCGTTGAGAACGGCAAAGAAACCTCCACCCCGGGGAAAATCCTTGACCCCCGTCACCGCGGGGATGCCCAGGGACCGGGCCAAAATCGCCGCATGGGACATCTGCGACCCCTGCCGCAGAATCAGCCCCAGCACCTGCCCGGGATCGAGAGCCAGCGTCTGGCTGGGCAGAATATCGTCCGCTGCCAGAATATACGAGGCGGGCTGGTCCTCTTCCGGGGGCGATGCCTCCCCATCCCCAAAGGGCAAATCCCCGGCCAGCTGCTGCAGCACCTGCCGCTGGACATCGCGGATATCGGCGCCCCGGGCGCGCATGTACTCGTCATCCATGGCATCGAACAGGTTGCCGTATTCCTCCCCCACCGCCTGCATGGCCGCTTCGGCGGAAAATCCCTCCTCCATGATTTTGCGCCGCACGCGCAGCAGCAGTTCCTCATCCTGCAGAAGGGCCAGCTGAATCTTAAAAATCCCGGCATAGTGCTCCCCCACCCGGGCAAGGGCCTGCTGATACAGCTCCGTCATGTGGGAGCACGCCCCCACGCGGGCCTGAAGAAACCGGGCCCATTCCCGCGGCCGGTCCTTCTCCGGGGACTGCGTATGGGTAAACGCACCGGCCGCCGGCAGGTTCGGCAGCCATTCCCGCACGGGACCGAGTGCGTACCCCTCTGAAACAGCGATTCCGCGATATTTTCTCATAAAACCTGCCCTCCTTGCCGACGCCTTGTAACCGGGCTGACCTTATGATTCTATGATAACATGGCCGCTGTAGATTGTCAATTTTTGTAGGATCTCACTATTTTTCCCGGAGCATTCTGCTCTTTTTGTAAACCCTTTTTATCCGCATGGTTGTCCGCCGCTCTCAAAAAAGAGCCGCCTCTGGGGCAAAACTCCAGACGGACGGCTCATTTTTTCTTATCAACTCTGTGTTTCTTATCCGGCAAAATACAGCTTATTGGAGACATCGGTATCGCACAGCTGCTTAATGCTGTACACTGCCATCAGCTGGGTAATGCCCTTTTCCTCAATCAGCTGATAGATGTCCCCGTTATAGGCGCGCAGATCCACCACATACACTTCCTCGTAGTGCTGGGCCAGGAAGGGAACGAGGCAATTGGCATAGCTGTCCTTGATCACCAGCAGGCGGCTGCCGTCGTGAATACTGTCGTTGCGGATCACATCGCAGGCGTGGTTTCCGCCGAGGAAGGTGCTGTATTTGTCCTTCTGCTCCAGGTATTCCTCCCAGTACAGGCTCTCGGTCTGCTCACCGGTGATCATCGTCTGCGTCAGGTTCCCGCCATCCGGAAACTGGGGCAGATAGAATTCATCGGCCTGGGGGAAAAAGGTGATCGCTTTGGAATACAGGGTACCCAAAAAAGAGTCGGATACCTTTTGGAGCGTGTACATGTCCGGGCTCAGCGGTTCTTTTCCCAATGCCCGCATGATCTCCTGGTACGCCGTGCTGGCCCCCAAAAGATTCCAGTGGTGGTCGGTCTTATAGTAGAAGTCCCCGTTCTCCAGCGAGAGGGTATCGAACAGATCGAGGACCTCGGTATTCTCATAGTCCTGCGCGGCCTGCTGCAGCTGCTGCAGTTCCTGCCGCTGATCGTGCTCCCAGGCATAGTCCGGCAGGTATTCTTTCTGCATCTGTGCCCCGCTGGGGACCGGTACAATCAGAAGCGGCACCCCCGCGTTTTCCCCGAAAGCGGCAATTCTCTCACAGTTTTTCTCAAAAACGCCGGTCTGGTCGTCCAGCAGCACCTCGTACAAATGGCCGTTCTTGCCAAAGTACACGCCGCCTTCGGCCGGGCGCGCGCTGTAGTTTCCGCCGCTGTCCTTTTTCCCCATGGCAAGGTTCACTTCCGTGTTCAGCGAAATAAAAAAGCTGCGCAGCGGAAAATGATCGCACATATAGCTTTCGATATTGTCCATGGTGCTGCCGCTGATCAGTGAATCGAAATCCACCGCGTCCAGCGTTTCCAGCATACGGTTTTCATTTTCGGAGAATTCCTGCTTGGGCAGCAGAATCGTTCCCAAAAAGCCCGCTGCCAGTGCCAGCACCAGAAAAGCCGCCACGAACACCCGCTCGCCGCCGCAGCGCCGCAGCAGGCTCTTCCATTTTCCGCCGGAAGGAGCGGCATGCTGTCTTCTGTCTTTTTTCATCTTTCATGCACTCCTTTCTTCAGAACTGGAAATACAAAAACGGGTTGTACGAATTGTCCACCAGCATGGCCGTGCACACCACGAACAGCGCCGCCATACCACCGGCCCACACGATTTTGGCGGGCAGCGGCCCCTGCCGCAGCTTTTCACTCCATCTGCCCGCAAAAGGCGTGCTGCAGAACGCTGCCAGCAGCAGAATGGGCAGGAACGTGATCAGCCCGTAAAGGCCCTGGCTGTCATAGAGCGGGGCGCCGCCGAACATGGCCCCCAGCACCTCGAACGCCTGGGTAATATCGGTATAGGAGAAGAACACCCACCCGATTACCACGGCCAGGAACGTATACAGCCACGAGAAAAAGGCGGGAATTTTCTCCAGCCATTTTCCCAAAAACAGCTTTTCGCAGATAATCAGCACCCCGAAGTACGCGCCCCACATGGCATAGTTCCAGCTGGCGCCGTGCCAGATGCCCGTCAGCGTCCACACAATCGCCATATTGCGCACGGTGATCAGCGTCCCGCGGCGGCTGCCGCCCAGCGGGAAATAGACGTATTCCTTGAACCATCCGCCCAGCGTCATATGCCAGCGGGTCCAGAATTCCCGCACACTGCGGGAGATATACGGCAGATTAAAGTTCTCCGGCAGCGTAAACCCGAACATCTTGCCAAGGCCGATGGCCATATCCGAATACCCGGAGAAGTCAAAATAAATCTGGAAGGTAAATGCCAGAATCCCCAGCCAGGCCGACAGGGTGGACGGATGGCCGAAAAACTGAACCTTGTCCGCCAAAGCCGCCACATTATTGGCGAGAATCACCTTTTTAAACAGACCAACCAGGAACCGCTGGGCTCCCTCGGTGAATTTTTCCACCGTCTCTTTCCGGTCCACAATCTGTTTGGCCAGCACCTCGTAGCGCACGATGGGCCCGGCCACCAGATAGGGGAAAAACGATACATACGCCCCGTAATCCACAATGTGATGCTGCCGGGGGGCCCGGTTGCGGTAAATATCAATGGTGTAGGACATGGACTGGAAGGTGTAAAACGAGATGCCGATGGGCAGGGCCACCTGCGGCACCGGCACCGCAAGGCCCGTCAGCCCGTTGAAGGTCTCGACCAAAAGGCCGCTGTACTTAAAAAAGCCCAACAGCGACAAATTCACGATCACGCTCTCGCAGACAAAGGCCTTGGCGATTTTCGGCCGGTCGCGGTACTTGTCCACCATGGCGCCGTTGAAATAATCAATAAAGGCGGTGAACAGCATGATCAGAATGTAAACCGGCTCGCCCCAGGCATAGAAAATCAGGCTGCACACAAACAAAAGCAGGTTTTTAAACCGCCGGGGGACCACATAATAGAGGGCCAGCACTACCGGCAGAAAGACAAACAGAAAGAAAATGCTGCTGAAAACCATGGAACTTCCCTCATCCTTTCTCCAATAATGAATCCATTGTTTTTCTCATCCGCCTGTGCGGACATCCTTCGTCGTACTCCATGGGGCCAAAGGCGCAAAACCCCGCTCCCTCATACAGGGGAACGGCGTGCAGCTGGGCCAACAGCTCGATCTGAGTCCCGCCGCGGACCCTTACCAATTGCGCGCACCGGCGGATCATCGCAGCGGCAATTCCCCGCCCGCGATACGCCCGGCGCACAGCCACCCGCCCCAGATGCCAGGGCTCTCCCTCTTTTCCGGGGGGAAGCAGCCGGGCGGTACCCACCGGCTCCTCTCCCTGATATACCGTTACATGCAGGGCCGTATCATCCTCTTCTCCGAATTCACGGGCAAACCCCTGCTCTTCCATAAACACTTCCCTGCGGATTTCCCGCGCCCCGGGATTGGCCTCAAGCCCCCGGGTGATCCGGTACTGTTCTTCCTTTTTCACCGCGATCCGTCCTTCTCCGGCATATGTACATCCAGCTGCGGGAAGGGGATTTCGATGCCCTCCCGGTCAAAGGCCTCTTTCACCTGCTCCTGCATGGCAAAATACAGCGGCCAGTAATTCTCCTTTTTGCACCACAGGCGGGCGATAATCTCCACCGCACTGTCCTTGTGGGCGCCCACGGCGACCATGGGCTCGGGCTCGGAAACCACCAGCTCCTGCCGGTTGATCACATCGCGCACCACCTGCTTGGCTTTTCCCAGATCGGTGTGATAGGAAACCCCATAGGAGAGATCCACCCGGCGGAAATCCTGCGCGGAATAGTTGACCACTACGCTGGAAGTCACGGTGGAGTTGGGAATGATTACCTCTTTATTGTCCACGGTAAACAAGGCCGTTGTCATCATTTCAATGCGCTGCACCGTCCCCTCGCACGAGCCCACGGAGACATAATCCCCGATGTGAAACGGGTGGTTAACCAGAATCTGAATCCCGCTGGCCACATTGCTCAAACTGTTCTGCATGGCCAGGGCCACCGCCACGCCGCAGGCGCCGATCGCAGTGACAATGGTCGTCATATCAAATCCCAGCTGGGAAGCCGCAATGATACAGGCGAATACTTTGATTACCAGACCGGCCACGGAATCCACAAAGGTGAGCACTCCATTCTCCAGTTTCGAATTCTCCATGGCACGGCTCAGCACTTTGCGCACAAATTTGGCCAGCCACCAGCCCAATACAACCACCACGGCAGCCCCCAGAATACGGGCGCCCACCGTCACCAGCCAATCAAGGCACATTTCTCCAAATTTTTCCCATGTCATTTTGCTTCTTCCTCCTGTGAATATGCATCCTTGCCGGCCGCAGCCCTTCCTGCGGAAAATTCTATTGCAACGATTATACAGTATACCACAAAGCCCGCAAAAGCGGCAACCTTCCGTCCTGTTTTTCTTACAAATCTTTTGCATCCTGCTCTTTCTATGCTATAATAGTGCCATAAGTTTTCGACCGGTTGTTTTTGTTCACAGCTGCCTGACTTCGATACCGCCGGATCCATCTTCCGGCAGGGCAGCTATCAGGCCGTGCGCTTCGAAACCGGCGGAGCGCAGAGGAGGGGATTTGGGGATGTCCAGACAAAATGAAACGCTTTTTTTCTATACGGTACGCCTGATGGCACGCGATCCCGCCGAAATGCTGCACGGCGCTTTATACCGGGCCCGGCGCGCTTTCTGGGAGACCGGGCGGCGCGGTCATCTGAACGAAAAGGAACCGTACAGCGGGCTGCCCTGCCGGACCGCCGGCACCGTTTCGCGGCGGCACCTGAAATGGCAGCGCCAGATCGGCGGGGTGCTGCGCGAGGAGGCATTCCCTTTTGAAAAAGGACATGCCCTGCTGCTGCGCGATGAGAACGGTGCCCTGATTGGCCGCATTGTCTACGGCCGCAGGCAGGAGTGGCTGCGCTCGGCCTATCTGACCCCGGGTGAGACAGAGCCGCAGGTAATTTTGCAGCCGGGCGCGGAAGACGGCACCCTTCTGATGCTGACGCGAAAGGAAAACGGGCAGTACCAGAAGCGGACACTGTATCCCTCCCCCTATGCGCCCGGTACCCTTACGCAGAGCGTGATTAACGGCCGCCTGGGCGAGCCCGTGGTGATTGCCGCAACCAACCAGGGGGACTTTGGCTATACCGGCCGGGAGGAGAGCGGCCAGCGCCGCCAGCTGACACAGGATATCGCCCGCGGGACGGTCTCGGCGCTGCCGAAATGGCAGGCGCCGCCGGAAGAACCGGAGGAGAATGCAGCCGATCCCCGGGAGAAAGCCGAAAAGATGTATCAGGACCTGTCCTTCCTGCTGGACGAGGCTTCGCAGAAGCTGCCGCCTCTGCCCGTTCCGGTGCCCCCGGAAATGGACCCAAAAACCGCTCTGCCGCAGGATCCCCCTGAAGAGCTGCCGGCCGCGACTTTGCAGGAAGAGTCCCCCAAACCGGAACCCACCGGGGAGGAAAAAGATGGGAAGGCTCCTCTCCCCGAAGAAAACGAACCTGAGGAAGAGGAACCGTCGGATCCCGCTGAAGATGCCGCCGGAGAGCCGGACCCGGTTTCCGCCATTCTGCCCCAGCCGGATTCCTCTCCCCAGCCGTCTTCCGGCGGCCGGCGCTACCGCGTCGCATTAAAACCGCTGAACGGAGAGGTTCAGTACCTGGAAAAACGACCCGCTCCGGCGGCCGCACGGCCGCATGTGGCTGTGAGCGCCCAGGAGAGCTATCTGTATTTCGGCGAAATGCTGGAGGGTCTGCGCCACGGCAGGGGCCGCACCCAGCAGGAAAACGGATTTACCGCCTATGAGGGCACTTATAAAAACAACCAGCGCGACGGCTGGGGCGCCTATTACTACCGCTCCGGCGAGCCGTGCTATGTGGGATCCTTCCGGGAGAACAAGCGCGACGGGATCGGCGTCACCTTCCGGGATCAGGAGCACTGGATCCACGTGGGCTCCTGGCACGAGGATGTTCCCGGCGGGGTCAGCTCGTTATTCAATGAAAAGGGCGATCTTCTCTATGCGGGTGTGATCGAAAACGGCAAAAAACAGGGGGCCGGTGCCGTTCTGCACGGGGAAAACGGGCAGATGTTCGTGGGCAAATGGAAGGACAATCAGCCCACCGGCGAGGGTTCAGTCTTCGACCGGGAGGGAAATCTGCTGTACACCGGCTCGTGGAAAGAGGGAAAGCGCGAAGGGGAAGGGACCTCGTTTGACAAACAGGGCCGGGTGGTGTTCACCGGCATCTGGCGGCAGGACCGGTACTTTACCGGCCTGCAGCTGCGGCGCCTGGAAGAGGGCTGTGACGTATCCGCGCCGGAAAAGGATGGATAAATCCACCGGCCATTGACCTTACACAACAGGGAGGGATTCTCTTGCAGTGGTTGGAAATGCAGAATGTGGAATACGGCGCCTGTACGGTTTTGTGCGGAAAAAGCCGGGAGATTCTGATGGTGGACTGCGGCAGTATCAATCACCGCCTGCGGGAAAACGACGGGGAGATGTCCCGGCGCTTTTCCGAGATTGCCCTGCGGTACCAGCCCATGCAGCAGCGCCACTTCCTTTTAACCCATTATCACCGCGACCATATGAACGGTTTTCTGCAGATCATCCGCCGGGCCCCCGATACCTTTTCCCGGGTATACCTGCCGGCCATTCCGGTGGACCGGGGCGGGCTATCCCCGCTGATCGATTTTGCCCTGTTCGCCCATGTGTTCCTTCCTTCGCAGACCGAATGCGCCCAGGTGAACACCAGCTGCCTGTACGCGTTTGACCGGATCGCCGGCACCGTGGGGCTGGATAAGGTTTTTGTGCTGGGGCAGGAGGACCGCTTTCCGTTCGACGGCATCACCTACGAGGTACTGTGGCCCCCGCGGGAAAACGCCGATTTTCCCGATTTGTTCCGCAGCACGGTGGACGAGCTGAACGCCTGCCTGTTTAACCCCTATCTCGGCGGGCGGGAGCGGCAATTTGCCGGATTTAAGGACGAATTTTGTAAAATGTACACCCGGTGCTGCCGGGATTTCTCCCCGCGGCACCGGGCGCCGCTGGATGTCTGCCAGCGGGATGTCCGGCGCTTACAGGAACTGCTCGCCATTCTCGACGATTTTTCCGAAGAAATCCGCCGTTCCCCCGCCGCGCCGGACATTCAGGCTCTGCTCTCTTCCCCCTCGGCCCGGGCGGCCTACAGCGAAGCCGCCAATGCCATGAGCCTGGTTTTCCACAACCGCCGGGATAAACAGGCCAGCCTGGACGATATTCTGATGACCGGCGACTGCACTCCCGATACGCTGGCCCGCCTGTCGGACCGGCTGTACAGCGATTATTTCATTGTGCAGGCGCCCCACCACGGGACCGCTTCCGGCTATTCCCCGGTGCTGCGTGATCTGGGTATCTCTCATCTTCTGCTCTCCGGCGGGGATTACCCGGCCGCCGGAAAAATGGCCCTGGAATACCTGGATTTTGACTGCATCCGCCACTGCACCAATTCCGCTTTGTGCCCGTTTTTTGCAGCCAGCGGCAGCTGCTGCAACCGGGTGCGCTATTGTTACGACCGTTACCCGGCCCCGGCTCTATCCCTTCGGTGCGAAGCGGCGGTTACTCCGCAGAAAAACACCGGATGCGGCATTTACACCGTCGGCTGTAGGGGGACGAAGGGCTGCTTCTGCGACCTGTAGCCGAAAATCAGCCGATCATGGCTTTTTCGGCATCGCCCAGCAGCTGGCCCACGGCGTGCAAAGCCCGGTCGGCGCTGCGCTTCATACGGCGGCGGCTGCCGCGGTCCATGTGATGGACCATCGCAACCACGGCGCCGCCCGCCGCGATCGTCAGTCCCAGGCCCGTCAGCATTTTCATGGCTCCCTGCATACGTTTTATCCACCTCCCTGTTTTTCCGATGAGAATCAACATGTCAAAGAGGAAGTCCCCCTTTCGGGGATTCCCCATGCCTATCATACCCCTGTTCATGCTTTTTACCCCCCTGTAAATTCTGGTCGCTCTCGGGCGGCCGTCTTTTTTCGTTCTTTTTTGCCAAACTGTTTTTAGGAAAGGATGATCTCCCCGTGCCGAGAATCAACATCGTAATGGTGGAGCCCGAAATCCCGCAGAACACCGGCAATGTGGCGCGCACCTGCGCCGTTACCGGCGCGCGGCTGCATCTGGTGGGACCCATGGGCTTTCGGATTGACGACCGAAAATTGAAACGCGCCGGTCTGGATTACTGGCACATGCTCGACATTACCTACTACAAAAGTCTGGACGAATTTTTTGAAAAAAACAGCGGTAATTTTTTCTTTTTCACATCCAAAGGACGCCACCGCCACACCGACGTCCGGTATCCGGACGACTGCTATCTGTTTTTCGGAAAGGAGACGGCCGGACTGCCCGAAGAATTGCTGCTCAAATACCCCGATACCTGTGTGCGTATTCCCATGCTGCCGGGGGCGCGGTGCCTGAACCTGTCCAACAGCGTGGCCGTCGGGGTTTATGAGGTGCTTCGCCAGTGGGATTACCCGGCTTTGCAGAACGAGGGCCAGCTGCACCACGGCACTTGGGAGGAAAGCGGCCGGTAAAGCGCAAAAAATCCAGCACCCACCCAACTTTCGTATCAGAACCACTTGAAACGCCCTGTCTTTTGGTATAAAATAAATAAGGAACTTTGTGTTCCGTTTAACGATCACGGTGCTTCTGACAGCGCGGTGACTCTTTTTGAAGGATATGATCCCCAAACTATACTGAAATGGATAAGGAGTGCTAACCAACATGAGCCTGCTGAACAAAAAAACGGTGGACGACATCAACGTAAAGGGCAAAAAAGTCCTGGTCCGCTGCGACTTCAACGTGCCGATGAAGGGCGGCGTCATCACCGATGAAAACCGCATCAACGCGGCCCTGCCCACCATCAAGAAGCTGATCAACGACGGCGGCAAGGTCATCCTCTGCTCCCATATGGGCAAGCCGAAGGGTGAGCCGGTTCCCGAGCTGAGCCTCGCTCCCGTGGCGGTAAAACTGAGCGAAAAGCTGGGCGTCGATGTAAAATTCGCCGCGGATGACTGTGTCGTGGGTGAAAACGCCAAGGCGGCCGTGGCTGCCATGAACGACGGCGACGTGGTCCTGCTGCAGAACACCCGTTACCGCAAAGAAGAGACCAAAAACGGTGAAGCCTTCTCCAAGGAACTGGCTTCCCTGTGCGATGTGTTTGTAAACGATGCCTTCGGCACCGCGCACCGCGCCCACTGCTCCACGGTCGGCGTGGCCGATTATGTGGAAGAGAGCGCTGTCGGCTACCTGATGGGCAAAGAGCTGAAGTACCTGGGCAACGCAGTAGAGGATCCCAAGCGTCCCTTCGTGTGCATTCTGGGCGGCGCCAAAGTGGCGGACAAGCTGAATGTAATCGAAAACCTGCTGAACAAGGCCGATACCCTGATCATCGGCGGCGGCATGTCCTTTACGTTCCTGAAGGCCATGGGCCATCAGATCGGCCTGTCCCTGCTGGACGAGAGCAAAGTGGATTACTGCCGTGATATGCTGAAGAAGGCGGAAGAGAAGGGCGTAAAGCTGCTGCTGCCCATCGACTCGGTCTGTTCGCCCGTATATCCCAACCCGGTAGACGCCAAGCTGGATGTGCAGGTTGTCAATTCCGATGATATCCCCGCCGATGAAATGGGCCTGGATATCGGACCGAAGACGGTCGAGCTGTTCGCCAGCGAGATCGCCAAGGCCAAGACCATTGTGTGGAACGGCCCGATGGGCGTTGCCGAAAACCCGCAGCTGGCCAACGGCACCCTGGGTGTTGCGAAGGCCATGGCGGCCAACGAGGATGCCATCACCATTATCGGCGGCGGCGACTCGGCGGCGGCTGTCAACCAGCTGGGCTTCGGTGACAAGATGACCCATATCTCCACCGGCGGCGGCGCTTCCCTGGAATTCCTGGAGGGCAAGCAGCTTCCCGGCATCGAGTGCATCAGCGAGAAATAAGAACGACGGCATTTCGGGGCGGGAGAGGCTTACTTTCCCGCCCTTTTCCCCCTAACAACATTTTTTAAAGGATGGGATTACCAATGAATAAAGCAAAGAGAAAGGCTGTTATTGCCGGCAACTGGAAAATGAACAAAACCCCCGCCGAGGCCAAGGTTCTGCTGGAAGGCATTATGCCCCTGGTGAAGGATGCGGACTGCGATGTGATCGCCTGTGTTCCCTATGTGGACCTGCAGACCGCGCTGGAGACCACGGCCGGCAGCAATGTGCAGATCGGCGCGGAGAACTGCCATTGGGCCGAGAGCGGCGCTTTCACCGGTGAAATTTCCGCCAACATGCTCACCTCCATGGGGGTAAAGACCGTTATCATCGGCCACAGCGAGCGCCGCACCTATTTCGGTGATACCGATGTGACCGTGCAGAAGCGTGTACGCGCTGCGCTGGATGCGGGCATGACCGTGATCCTGTGCGTGGGCGAATATCTGGAGCAGCGCGAGCAGGGCGTGACCGCCGAAGTGGTGGCCATGCAGACGAAGATCGACCTGCAGGGTGTTTCCAAGGACGAGCTGAAAAACGTGATCATCGCCTACGAGCCCGTGTGGGCCATCGGCACCGGCAAAACCGCCACGGCGGAACAGGCCAACGAGGTCTGCGCCCTGATCCGCGGCACGATTGCCGATCTGTATGACGAGGATGCGGCCGAGGGGATCACCATTCAGTACGGCGGCTCGATGAATGCCAAGAACGCGGCTGAACTGCTGGCCCAGCCCGATGTGGACGGCGGCCTGATCGGCGGCGCTTCCCTGAAGCCCGCGGACTTCGCCGAGATTGTAAAAGCGGCCACCGTCGGCTGATCCTTTTGGTACAAAGATGTTTTCGTGGGCGGCCTGCGCCGCCCATTTCTTTCGAAATGAGAATGGAGGAAAATTCCAGATGAAAAAACCTCTTGTCCTGATGATTCTGGACGGTTTCGGCATCGCCCCCAAAGAGGGCAACGCCATCGAGGCCGCCCGTACCCCGAACCTCGATAAGCTGTTTTCCCAGAACCCCCTGACCCAGATCGGTGCTTCCGGCCTGGATGTGGGCCTGCCGGATGGGCAGATGGGCAACAGCGAGGTGGGCCATACCAATATCGGCGCCGGCCGCATTGTGTATCAGGAGCTGACCCGCATCACCAAGTCGATCCAGGACGGCGACTTCTTCCAGAATGAAGCCTTCCTGTCCGCCATCGAAAACGTGAAAAAGAATCACTCCGCCCTGCACCTGATGGGTCTGCTCAGCGACGGCGGCGTGCACAGCCATAATACCCATCTGTACGGTCTGCTGGAGCTGGCCAAGAAAAACGGCATTGAAAACGTGTATGTCCACTGCTTTATGGACGGCCGCGACGTGCCCCCGTCCTCCGGCAAGGATTATGTGGCCGAGCTGATCGAAAAGATGAAGGAAATCGGCGTGGGCCAGATTGCCACCGTAATGGGCCGCTACTATGCCATGGACCGCGACAACCGCTGGGAGCGCGTGGAAAAAGCCTATGCCGCCATGGTATACGGCGAAGGGGAAAAAGCTGCCTGCGGCCTGTGCGCCATGCAGAACAGCTATGATAACGGTGTGACCGATGAATTTGTGGTGCCCACCGTAATCGACGGCGCCCAGCCCATCCAGCCGAACGACAGCGTGATCTTCTTTAATTTCCGCCCGGACCGCGCCCGTGAGATCACCCGCACCCTGGTGGATCCCGATTTCACCGGTTTTGAGCGCCGGAATGGCTTCTTCCCGCTGACCTATATCTGCATGACCCCCTATGATGCCACCATGCCCAACGTGGATGTGGCCTTTAAGAAAGAGAGCCTGGACAACACACTGGGCGAGTATATCAGCAAGCTGGGCATGAAGCAGCTGCGCATTGCCGAGACCGAGAAATACGCCCATGTGACGTTCTTCTTCAACGGCGGTGTGGAGAAGCAGTATGAGGGCGAGGACCGCATTCTGGTGCACTCCCCGAAGGTAGCCACCTATGACCTGCAGCCCGAGATGAGTGCCTATGAAGTGACCGACAAGATGGTGGACGCTGTGAACAGTGGCAAATATGATGTGATTATCCTGAACTTTGCCAACTGCGACATGGTGGGCCACACCGGTGTGTTCGACGCGGCTGTGAAAGCCGTCGAGGCCGTGGATACCTGCGTAGGGCGCGTGATTGATGCCGTTTTGGCACAGGGCGGCGCCGCGCTGATCACCGCTGACCATGGAAATGCCGACCACATGTTTGACGAGGACGGCACCCCCTTCACCGCCCACACCACCAACCCGGTTCCGTTGTGTGTAGTGGGACATCCCTGCACGCTGCGCGAGGGCGGCCGCCTGGCGGATCTGGCCCCCACCATGCTGCAGATTCTGAACATCCCGCAGCCTGCCGAGATGACCGGCAAGAGCCTGATCGCCGACTGACCGGGGATTGTTCTTCTCTTTTTCAGTATGTAAAATGCCTGCTCCATACGGAGCAGGCATTTTTGTATATTTTCTTTTCTTTCTCCAATTTGTATATTCTTTTTATAATCTCCTGGGAAATCTGCCGGGAGATTTTCCAGGAACCTTTATCGATTTTTTCTTTTCCTCACAAATTCTCTGCTTTCAAGGGGAAAAATGCTGACATTAGCTGGACTTTTTTCCTTTTCCGGAGTAAAATTTTAGTGTATAGACATCCATCGGATTTTATCCGATTCATGTTTTTTGCGAAACCTGTATCAGGGAGGAAACAATATGCCCAACGGTCAACTACTTTCGGATTTTTTTAGTGGAAATTGTTTTACCGCTTATAACTATTTCGGCGCTCATCCTGAAACCCGGGATGGGGTAAACGGATGGGTATATCGCGTGTGGGCCCCCAGTGCCTGGCGGGTTCAGCTGGTGGGAGAGCTGAACGGCTGGAACGGGGATGCCGCTGAAATGAACCGTATTACTCAAAACGGAATTTACGAATATTTCTCCCCGAATTCCTGGGACGGAATGATGTATCGTTACCGCATTTTCCAGCGGGACGGTCAGGTCACCTTCCGCAGTGATCCCTATGCTTTCCGCAGTCAGCTCCGTCCGGAAAATGCTTCCATCACCTGCAGCCTGTCCGGCTACACATTCCATGACGAGGATTGGATTACCGGGCGCAGCCGTAATTTTGATCTTCCCATGAATATCTATGAGGTGCACCTGGGCTCGTGGCAGATGAAGCCTTTTACCGACCCCAGCCGGCCGCATCTGGGGTGGCATTCCTATACGGAAATTGCCGACAACCTGATCGCTTATGTCAAGGAAAACCATTATACCCATGTGGAATTTATGCCTCTGGCCGAGCATCCCTTTGACGGCAGCTGGGGCTATATGATCAGCGGGTTTTTCAGCGTAACCTCCCGCTATGGTACTCCTCAGCAGCTGATGGAGCTGATCGACCGCCTGCATCAGAACGGGATCGGCGTGATTATGGACTATGTACCGATTCACTTTGTTCCCGATGGGTTCGCCCTGGCTAATTTTGACGGCACTCATCTGTACGAGTACACCGCCTGGGATATCGCTTACAGCGAATGGGGCAGCTGCAACTTTGACTTCGGGAAGAATGAGGTCCGCTCTTTCCTGCAGTCGGCGGCTCATTTCTGGCTGGATTATTTCCACGTGGACGGCCTGCGGGTGGATGCTGTCAGCAACGCAATCTACTGGATGGGCAATTCGGACCGCGGTGTAAATATGGGAGGCATCACTTTCCTGCGCAACCTGAATGTCGGCATCCATGAACGGTATCCCTCGGTGATGATGATCGCTGAGGACAGTTCTTCTTATCCGAAGGTCACCGGTGATCCGAAAGAGGATGGCCTGGGCTTTGACTACAAATGGGATTTGGGCTGGATGAACGATACGCTCAAGTATTTTGCTCATGCGACCTATAACCGCAAGAATCTGCATCACATGCTGACCTTCTCCATGTACTACTTCTATTCCGAGCGGTTTTTGATGCCGTTCTCCCATGACGAGGTGGTCCATGGCAAGGGCACGATTGTCAATAAACTGTTCGGCAGCTATGAGGAAAAATTCTCGCAGGCCCGCCTGCTGTACGCCTATATGTACACACACCCGGGCAAAAAGCTGAACTTTATGGGCAATGAACTGGGCCAGCTGCGCGAATGGGATGAGCACCGCGAATGCGACTGGTCGCTGCTGACCTATCCGCAGCACCAGGGCTTCCACCGGTATATCCAGCGGCTGAACGAGCTGTACACCTCCTTAAAGCCGCTGTACAGCGGGGAGTATGACCCCACCTGCTTCCGCTGGACCGAGGCCGACAATCTGGACGCCGGCACCTACTCCTATCTGCGAATGGACGGGGATACCGTTGTGGGCTTTGTCATGAATACCTTCGGCACGGATTACCCGTGCTACCGCTTCGCCATGCCCTTCCCGGTAACGGATATCCGCGAGATCCTGTCCAGTGACGATCCGCTTTACGGTGGATACGGCGTTGTCAATTCCGGTCCCATCGTCTGCACCGATACGCCGCACAACGGGCTGGGATATTCCTTTACTGTTCATGTCGCCGCCTTTGGTGCGCATATCTTTACCATGACCCGTGTACCCGAAAAGGAGGAAGAGCCGGTCCCGGCTGCTTTGGAAGAAGAAGCGGTCCCGTCCGGCAGCGAACCCTCCTAAAAAAACAGCACAAGGGGGAAACGGAGGGCCGTATCGGCTCCGTTTCCCCCTCTTTTGCATCGAAAAAGGAGAAACTATGATTTGTCGTTATTGCGGTGCCCAATACCGGGGGAAAGAATGCCCGGAATGCGGCACCCCGGCCGGAAAAGACCGGCCAGCCTGTTTTGACAGCACCCACGAATGGGATACTGAGCGTTATGGGGCTTACAATTGGGATCAAGCGGTGGCCCGCAGCAAAGAGTATGTGGAGAACCTGCCTCATGAGGATACCCCGGCACCGGAATGGAGCCGGCGGAATCCCCCTGCCTCCCCTCCGCCCACTCCCCCGGCCTCCCGTCCTCCGGTTTCCGCACCCGGGGCAAAAGCCGGATGCGGCGGCTGTCTGAGCGCTTTTTTTATCATCTTTATCGTCCTGTTTATTCTGTTTCAGGCGCTTGGCCACGAATTTGACTCCTGGCGCGGGGAATTCGATACCGAGGAGATCTTCGATTCCTTCCTCGACAATACGGACGAGGTTTTTCTTACCGGCAGTGACACCGTCCAGATTGGCGAATCTCTGATCGAGCGCTGCCGAAACCAGACAGATCTGCCCTCGCCGGGTGAAAATGAGGTGGAGCTGACCAGTAGTTTCTGGTACTCCATGACCGCTGAAGAGAACAGCGGATGTGTACTGACCGCCACCCTGCAGGTGTATGACACGCCGCTGGAGCAGGACGGCTGGGTTTTCTTCCCCGCGTGGCCGTGTCTGGATCAAAATGGCGAGGAACCCGAGGCCTCGTTCATCTCTCTGTATGCCATTCCGCAGGAGCAGCTGTCCCGGCCCCTTCAGGATGGTGACTATCTGACGGTTTCTGCCGTCTATATGGGAAATTATGATTTCATCTCCACGGCCGGAACTCTCTGGGAGGAAAGACCGGCTTTTGTGGTCACTCAGTCCCAATCCCGCTCGTGGGAAGAACTGTATGCACAGGCATACCTCACCCTCTCCGAGTCGGATCCCCGTCTGCAGAATGCGTATGCCGAGCAGCGGGGCTGCCGCATCACGGTAACTGGTGTGGAATTCTCCGAGGCGGAAACCCGGGTATCTGTGCGCATTGAGAATCAAAGCGGGGAAACACTGCACACTTCCTACTACATGGCAGTGCTGGAACAAAACGGGAAAGAATACCAGATGGCCACCAATTACGAGGCCAATTACGCCTATTTGCCCTATACTGTCGAACCGGGTGAGACTGCCGAGGGTCTGGTGACTTTCGGCTCTGTCTCGGCGCAGGATGACTTTACGGTATCTCTGCCCTCTACCCTGTACGACGGCGAGCCAACCATACCTTTCCTTCTGTCCGTGGCAGCACAGGACTGATCCGTGAAAAGGAGGTTTTTTGTGAAACGATTTTTCTGTTTTTGTCTGTGCGCCTGTCTGCTCTTTTCCCTGGCGGGCTGCTCGCGGGATGACACGCCCAAAAATGCCAATGCCACCATCCGGTACCATCTGGCAGAAGAGCCCGCTTCCCTGGACCCCCAGATTTCACCGAATGTTTCGACCGATATCGTGATCGAAGCCCTGTTTGAGGGACTATGCCGCCTGGATGAAAACAACGATCCCTATCCCGGGGTGGCCCTCTCCTGGACGCACAACAGCACCTTCACCGAATACACCTTTACCCTGCGCGAGGACGCCGTATGGAGCAACGGCGACCCGGTAACGGCCCAGGATTTTGTCTTTGGCTGGCGGCGGGCAATTGATCCTCTCACGGGTTCTCCCTCTGCTTCTTCCCTGTTCTCTCTGAAAAACGCAGAAAAAATTGCTGCGGGTTCTCTTCCGGTAGAAGAACTGGGCGTTTCTGCTCCCAGTGATACAACCCTGGTGGTTTCACTGGAGGAGCCGGACGAGGATTTCGTGCGCAAAACGGCCCAATCGGTCTTTATGCCCTGCCATGAATCGTTTTTCCTGGAGACCAACGGCCGCTATGGCCTGTCGGCCGTATATACGCTGGGAAACGGTCCCTTCGTTTTTTCCAATCGCTATGCCTGGGAGAGTGGTGCACATCTAAAGTTAAAGCGTTCCTCCACGTATATAGGAGAGAATACGCCTCTCCCTTCGATTCTGTATTTTCTGGTGGGGAATGCCGAATGCGATGTCAGCGACCCTGTAGCTGCCATCGAAAACGGCGAGGTGGATGTGATTGAACTGCCGGCCGGTTCTCTGGATGCCGCCAAAGAATCCAGCGGCCAGGTTCTCACGTTTGCCAATGACTCCACCTGGGGGCTGTGTCTGAATGTACAGGATGATCTTTTTAAAAACGAGGGAATCCGAAAGCTGTTTCTTCAAACCCTGAACCGGGAGAACCTTCTGACGTATCTGCCACCCAATTCCCGCGCAGCCAATGACATCCTCTCTCCTGCCTGTGAGTGGAACGGAAAAAATTACCGAAAGGCTGCCGGGGTGGATTTCTATCTCCCGCAGGACGATGCCATTCTCTCCACTCTTTCCCAAGCCCTGACCGCGGCCAAGCTGGACTCGATGCCCTCCGTGACCGTATTTGGGCCGGATGTACCCAACATGCAGCTGATGCTCAATGAAATGCTGGTGGTCTGGAACGGGCGGCTGGGCAATTACTTCAATTTGAAAACCCTGCCGGAGAACGAACTGCAGAAAAAGGTGGAATCGCTGGACTATCAGATTGCTGTCTCCTGTCTGACGCCCTCCGGGCAGGACCCACTGAGTATGCTGTCCCTGTTTTCCTCGGAGAGTGAGGAAAACCCCGTTGGTCTGAAAAATTCCTCCTACGATTCTCTTCTGGAGCAGGCTGCCTCCACCACCGGAGAGGAAAGCCTGTCCGCCATGGTGCAGGCGGAAAAATATTTGAATGATGCCGCCATTTTTTACCCGCTTTACTACACCGACCGGTATTACCTGACCGGAGAAACCGTATCCGGGGTGGTTATCCACCCCTGCGGCGCCGGTTTTGACTTTATTCTGGCGGGGAAAGAGGAGTAAGCCGACGGCGCTTTTTCAGAAGAAGCGCGCTTTTCATTCGGACAGAAATTTTGCTTTTCAAAAAAGGATCCCCCGGTTTCTGCAGCCAAAACGGCGGCAAAAGCCGGGGGACTATTTTATTTCTTTGGGATCATTCAGGGCCCATGCGTGCCCGTTACAGCAGCCGGATGGCGCCCTCGGGACAGCTCTCGGCGCACAGGCCACAGTGCATACAATGCTCCTGCAGAATTACAAACGGCGATCCCTTTACAATGCACTGCTGCGGGCAGTTGTCGGCACACAGGCTGCATCCCCGGCAGGCATTCGTAATCATATATCCGCTGGTTTCCGGTTCCTCGCTGCCAAAGCTGAAGGGCGCGCGGGTAACCGTATGGGAACCAAAATCAAATACCTCGCCGTGCCCCTTATAAATACAGAAAACCTCGCAGATATAGCGGCTGTCCCCGGGGTAGATCTTCTGCAGATAGGGATTTTCCCGGAAAATGTGGTTAAGTACCCGCTGGCTGACCTTTTGTACGCTTCCGTTAAAACGGATCATCTTCCGGTCATCCAGCAAGCCGGTTACGGCAACCTCTTTTTTAAACATCAGATCCTCATAAAACCCTTTTCCTCTGGCTGTGAAGAAGTACAGTTTATCTCCATCACAAAAAAATAAATCGGCAATCCGGTTTTGCGGATGACCCTGTTTATCAACGGTTGCCACCGAAACCGAATGAAGTTCACACAAGCGCTGAAAATAAGGCCGAATATCCATGAGAATTTGCTCCTTTAGAAAATTCAAGTTCTCATAAAGGCCGGAATTTATGGTAAAAAAAGCAAAAGAGAGCCCTCCGGCACTTTATTCTATGGTTATTATACCATAAAAAACTGGCTTTGACAGTCCATATATTCAAATTTTACACATTCTTCACAAGCCTAGTTCTCCGCAGTACACCCGTTTTTTGCAGCACAAAGCGTCCCGAAGAAGGATTTTCTTCGGGACGCTTTGTTATGAGCACTTATTCTTTTATCGGGACAAAGCGTAGCACATTCCAGCTGAGGGCCGGCAGGGTAACGGTGGCTTTTCCGCCGTCGATCACGCCGCCGGGACCCGCCGTGGGAACCACATTGTTGGGATTCTCCTCAGTATTCACCGCTTTTACGTCCGGGTGGTGCAGCAGGATGTGCTCGCCCAGCTGCAGCTTCCCAAAGCTGCGCAGGTCAATCTCAAAGGCAAAGTCCTCCTGCATATCGCGGTTTACCGCAAATACGGTCACGCTGCCGTCGTCGCCCATGGTGGCGGCGGCATCAATATACGGCACATGGTCGTAATCCTGACAGGCGTAATCCGGGCAGGACACAATCCCGCGCAACGAGGTGCCGCGGCCAAAATTGGAGGCGTGCATGTAGGGATAGAAAATAGTCTGGGCCCAGCATCCGCCGCCATTGCGCGTCATAATGGGGGCAATGACGTTGACCAGCTGTGCCAGACAGGCAATTTTCACACGGTCGGCATTGCGCAGGAAGGTGATCAGCATGGAACCGGCCAGCAGGGCATCCTCAAAGTTATACACATCCTCCAGCAGCGGCAGGGCGCGACCCCACTTATCCTGCTTCCAGATTTCTTTATCCTGCTCATTGGAGTGATACCATACATTCCACTCATCAAAGCTGAGATTCAGGGTCTTCTTCGCGTGTTTCTTCCCCTTTACCGCATCGCAGATGGATACCACCGTGCGGATAAAGTCATCCATATCCATCGACCGGGCCAAAAAACCGGGGGTATCGTTGGTGGGGTTGCCGTAGTACCGGTGCAGCGAGACGTAATCCACCGTCTCGTAGCATTCATCCAGCATCTGCAGTTCCCAGTCACCGAATGTGGGCATCTCGGTGCTGGAGGAACCACAGGCCACCAGCTTGATGGTGGGATCCACCCATTTCATCAGCTTACCGGCTTCATTGGCGGTACGGCCGTACTCCTTTGCCGTTTTGTGCCCCATCTGCCACGGGCCGTCCATTTCATTGCCCAGGCACCACAGCTTAATTCCAAAGGGATCCTGCTGCCCATTCTTCTTCCGCAGATCCGACAGCTGAGTTCCGCCGGGGTGGTTGCAGTATTCCACAACCTGCCGGGCTTCCTCCGGGCCGCGGGTCCCCAGATTGACCGAGTACATCACCGAGGAGTTGGCCTTACGGCACCACTCATAGAACTCATGCAGACCTACTTCGTTGGTCTCGGTCGTGAACCAGGCCAGATCCAACCGCCGGGGACGCTGATTGCGGGGACCAATCGAATCCTCCCAGTTGAAACCAGACACAAAATTACCACCTGGATAACGAATTACCGGCACCCCGATCTTTTTCACCAGTTCCAGAACATCCTGCCGAAAACCCAGTTCGTCGCTGGACGGATGACCGGGCTCATAAATACCGCCATATACAGCGCGGCCCAGATGTTCAATAAACGAGCCGTAGATACGGGGATCAATCCGGCCAATGGCATACGCCCGATCGAGCGTCATAGATGCTTTTTTCATAAAAAATTTCCTTTCCTATAAAATAACGGAGAAATCCCTCCGCTTTTTCCTACAATTAATCACAAACCCCACAGGGGATAGCCCCTGTGGAGAAATGGACTGTCATTCACCGCATTGGAGCGTGGAATCTGCCGTTTCGATTTCAGTCTCTTTCCGCACACGGCAGCGGTATTCCTCCGGGGTGACGCCAAATGTCTTGCGGAAGGAATTGATAAAGTGCGAGGGGTTATTGTACCCCACATGAAAGGCAATATCGCTGACTTTCAGCTGGCTGCTCTCCAACAGGGCCTTGGCCTTTTTCATGCGCACTTCGATAATGTATTTGGAGAACGGAACCCCACACACCGATTTGAACAGGCGGGAGAGATACGAGGGATTCATAAAATACTTCTCGGTGGCCAACTCGTAAAGCGACAGGTCACTGCGGTAATTGCGCTCGATATACGACAGAATCTCGTGGATAATGGTCTCGCCGGTGGCATTCTCTCCCGTATGGCGGGCGGTGCACAGCGATTCGATAATACGCAGCAGATAATTCTGCAGATCCTCCAGGTGGTGGAAGGTGTACAGATCATACCGCTGCGAGAACATCAGAGAGGTGTCATCCGAGGATTCGGTGTGTTCTTGAGAATGATACGCTTTGCTGATGACATTCAGGATTCCCAGTGTCAGGCTGTACAGGGTGGAGGAATCGGTACTCCGGAGCAACTGGGGATCCTCGAACAGGCTGCAAATGATGGTGGTGGCCTTTTCCGCATTCTCCTCCTTCAGGGTATGGAACAGCGTCTCCTCCACTTCCGGGGTGAGAATCGACTGATTGTCCGATTTGGCCGAATAGCGGTACAGCTGATTCCACCCGGACAGCAGCCGCCGGTTAATGGCACACACGCATTCCCGGTACGCGCGGCTCATCTCCTCCGCAGAGTGGTGCAGCAGGGAGACGCCGGCCGACAGATCCGTCCCGGAAAACTGGGCCAGCGCACGGTGGAACAGGTATTTCAACCGCACAACGGCCGTATCCTGTTCGCTGTCTTCGGTGAGAAAGAAAAACAGGAGAATCTCGTCATTGGCCCGGAAATACAGGGGCACACAAGAGGAATCCTGCATCTCTTCCCCGAGAAACGCGAGCAGTTCTCTTCCGGTTTCCGGCTGAGAGGGATCTGCCTGCATCAGGTAGAGCAAATAGGGGTGGCCCTGACTGATCTTCTCGTTCAGCTCCGGCAGCAGACGGCGCAGGCTCTCGCTTTGCGTCAGCTCTTTGACATTCATCTGCTCGTATACCTTTGGGGGATAAATCCCAAAGGTGGCCTGTTTCTTCTCCTGGTATTCCCGCTTAATACGCAGAATGGTCTCCTGCAGCTTTTTCTTCTGAACGGGCTTTAACAGGTAATCCTTCACCCCATAGGTAATCGCCTGCTGGGCATAGGAGAAATCAGCATATCCGCTGACCAGGATGGTGTACACCTGGGGGCAGTTCTCAT
>JBJEQH010000236.1:0-5771 GCA_051881655.1 Candidatus Heritagella sp.
CCCCTTTTCCAAGATGATTGCTTCCATTCTACCATATTTACCGCGAAAAAACAAATGAAATGCGGTTGCTTTTTACAAAATGCAGCAGGTCTCACACAGAGGCTTGCGCATTTTTGTAAAACGGTCCGGGTCGGCGGTCACCCCGTCGGCCGCATAGCCCAAAACCAGCAGATTCACCGGCACCAGCTGCGGCGGCAGAGAAAAGGACTCGCGCACCAGATCCGGCTGGAAATGGCAGATCCACAGTGTGGAGAGCCCCAGCTCGGTTGCGGCCATCATCATCTGGTCGGTGACAATCGTGGCGTCGATCACCGCCGCATTCATGCCGTCATAGGGGCGAACCCAGGCCTTTGTGCGGTCGGCACAGACCAGCAGCACGCAGGGGCCGTCGTGAATATTGGCGGCTTCTTTTATTTTCCCCAGAGCCTCTTCGCTCTGCAGAGCATAGATATACTGGGGCTGATTATTGCAGGCGGTGGGAGCTTTGCGGCCGGCCTCCAGCACCTTTTGCAGCAGCTCGCTGTCCACTTTTTTGTCGGAATAACGGCGCACGGAAAAACGCGCGTCCTGACACTGGGAAAACGTCATACATCTTCCTGCCTTTCTCTTGCATGATTTTTTCTTTTTCAGCATAGCACAAATCCGTGAAAAGAGAAAGGGGCTTTTTCCTTGCCTTTTCGGGGGAATCCGCTATAATAGAGAAAATGACAGAGAGGAGAGAGACCCTGTGCTTCGCTTTCTTCCGACGCAAATGCCCCGTATTACGTTTTTGGGCCGTGTGAATTACCGGGAGCCGTGGTGCCATTTTCACCGCGTCAGTCCTGTTTATATTCTGTACTATATTCTCTCCGGAGAGATGTATCTGCGGGAGGGAGAGGTGGACTACGTGCTGCACCCCGGCGAATATCTGTTGTTGGAGCCGGGACTGGAGGTATATGGTACGAAAGCAGCCAGCTGTGACTACTATTTCGTGCATTTCGAGCATTTCCAGTTTGAGCACGTGGATCTCTCTCTGGAGGAAATCCGGGCCCGCGTACAGGAGATCCGCCAGCGCAGCCTGAATGAAAAACTGCTGCCCGAAGCGGATTATGCACAGGCCGAGTGTTTTCTGGAGAAGTACACGGCGGTGGAGGACCCGGCGGTTCACATGCGGGTGTACAGCCTGCTGGAAGAGGCGGTGCAGCACACCCGCCGCCGGACCGAGAATCACCGGTGCATCGGTTCCGTGAAACTGCTGGAGAGTTTGATGGAACTCTCCCGGTCACAGGCCGACCGGATTTTGCAGCAGAATTCCTCCTGCACCGCTGAGATGGCGGAAAAAATCCAGCAGGTGATCCAGTATCTGCATAGCGAATATCCCAACAAGATCGGTTCGCAGGAGATCGAGGCCCGTTTTGCCGTAAATTTTGATTACCTGAACCGGGTGTTCCGGCAGATTACCGGGAGCACCATTTTCCACTACCTGGCCGTTGTGCGGCTGAATCAGGCCAAAGAGTTTCTGGTGACCACGACCATGCGCTCGGCCGAAATTGCCGCCTGTACGGGAATTGGGGATGAGTATTACTTCAGCAAATTCTTTAAAAAGATGACGGGGATGTCCCCCCGCCAATACCGCAGCCGCTATTTGCCGGAGAGAGGGATTCGGCTGCCGTAAATTATCGGAATAGAAAAAAGAAGAGCGCTCCGCTTTGAAAAACGGAGCGCCCTTTTTGTCCGGTTGGTATAGGGTTTTTATGCACCAAAGAATTTGGCCCACACGCCGTAAAGCAGCAGGAAAACCACCAGTACGGGCAGAATCCATGATACCCAAACCCGGATCCAGCCGGGAACCCTGGCGCCCTCGCCCTCGTTGGCCTCGGCCTGATACTTTGAGAAACCCCAGCCAAAGCGGTGGGTACAGAACAGAAGGTAGATCAGCGAGCCAAACGGCAGAAGGAGGTTGGAAACCACAAAGTCCTCCAGATCCAGAACGTTGCTGCCGTCGCCGAACGGCATAAACGCCGACCAGATATTGAAGCCGAACACACAGGGCAGCGAGGCGGCCGCCACAATGAAGAAATTGATCAGCGCGGCCTTTTTCCGGCTCCAGCCCCAGTTGTCCATGCAGCAGGCCATGATATTCTCGAACACGGCAATCACAGTGGACAGAGCGGCAAAAGCCAGGAACAGGAAGAACAGGGCCCCCCAGATCCGTCCGCCGGCCATGGCGCTGAACACATTGGGCAGGGTAATGAAAATCAGCGGCGGGCCGCTGTCCGGCTGAATCCCGAATGAGAAGCAGGCGGGGAAAATAATCAGCCCGGCCATGATCGCCACAAAGGTATCCAGTCCGGCAATGCGCAGGGATTCGCCCATCAGCCGCTTGTTGCGCGGCAGATAACTGCCGAAAATTGCCATGGCGCCAATCCCCAGGCTGAGGGTGAAGAACGCCTGATTCATGGCGGCCACCACCACGTTCAGCAGACCCGCATCCTCAACACGGCCCCAGTTGGGAACCAGATAGAAGGACAGACCTTCTATTCCGCCGGGCAGTGTGATACTGTGAACGGCCAGCACAACGATGAGCAGCAGCAGGGCGAGCATCATCCATTTAGTGATACGCTCGACGCCCTTTTGCAGGCCAAAGCTGCACACCACAAAGCCGAGAATCACGATGACCAGCATCCAAAAGCCCATCACGCCCGGGTTGCCCAGCATATCCACGAAAACGCCGCCGATAGCGTCGCCGCTAAGCCCGTCAAACTGGCCGGATACGAACAGATAAAAATAGTACAGCATCCATCCGGCTACCGTGGTGTAGAACATCATCAGCACATAGTTGCCTATCATACCCAGATAGCCGAAAAGGTGCCATTTCTGTCCGGGCTTTTCCAGAACGCGGTAGGACTGTACCACGCTTTTCCGGCTGGCCCGCCCCACAGCAAATTCCATGGTCATGATGGGTACGCCCATGATTACCAGGAACAACAGGTAGATCAGCACAAAAAAGCCGCCGCCGTACTGCCCGGTTACATACGGAAATTTCCACACATTCCCAACGCCGATGGCACATCCCGCTGAAAGCAGCAAAAAGCCCAGCCGGGACCGAAAGTTTTCTCTCTCCACATTCATTCTCCTTATGTCATATTCCCCAATCGGGTGCATATACAGCATTGTAGCATAGCGGAGAGGGCAGGGCAAGGGTAAAATCGAAAAAGAGGGAAAAAGAGAAAAAATTTTAGTGGTATTGCGAAAATAAACCGGTCTTCTGAAGTAAAAATCCCGGTTTTGCCGGGATTTTTACTAAAAGGATTCCAGCAGCTGACGCCCCATCCAGACGCCCATCACGCTGCTCATCATCAGGCCCCTTGTCCATCCGGAGCTGTCCCCCAGGCAGTGGAGGCCGCGGATGTTGGTGCGCAGATTTTTGTCCATCTTCACCTTGTTGGAATAGAATTTCAGCTCGGGGCTGTATAAAAGCGTCTCGGTACTGGCAAAACCGGGCACCACCCCGTCCACCATCTTCATGAATTCGATGATGTTGGTCATCGCGCGGTAGGGCATGGCGGCGGTGATATCACCGGCCACGGCATCGCGCAGGGTGGGTTTTACGTTGGAATGGGCCAGTTCCTTGGGCCAGGTGCGCTTTCCGTCCAGGATATCGCCGTACCGCTGGACCAGAATGCGCCCGGCGCCCAGCATATTGGTCAGCTCCCCGATTTTCTGGGCATAGGCAATGGGCTGGTTAAACGGTTCGGTAAAATTGTGCGAAACCAGGATGGCCAAATTGGTGTTGGCACTTTTGGTATCCTTAAAGCTGTGGCCGTTGACAACGGCCAGATCATTGTCGTAGTTTTCCTGGGCCACAAAACCGCCGGGATTCTGGCAGAAGGTGCGCACCTTGTTCTTGAAGGGGTGGGGATAGCCGATCAGCTTGGATTCATACAGAACGTTGTTCACCTTTTCCATAATTTCATTGCGGCATTCCACCCGAACCCCGATATCGACCGTTCCGGGGGCATGGGCGATGTGATGTTCCGCGCACAGCTTTTCCAGCCAGTCCGCCCCGCGGCGGCCGGTGGCGATCACAATCTCGGGGGCGTGCTCTTCCCAGGTTTTCCCCCGGTTTTCCAGCAGCACCCCGGTACACAGGCTGCCGTCCAGCAGAATATCCACGCACTCGGTTTCAAACAGGATTTCCACGCCCTTGTGCTGCAGCCATTCCTGAATGGCCAGGTACAGTGCCTGCGCCTTTTCGGTTCCCAGGTGGCGGATGGGGCAGTCCACCAGCTTCAGTCCGGACTGGATGGCGTTTTTCCGGATTTCCTTCAGATCATCCCCGCCGGACAGGCCCTCCACATACGGATCCGCGCCGAAGGACAGATAAATCCCATCGGTATAATCAATCAGCTCCTGACACAGCGTTTCCCCGATCAGCTCCGGGAGATCGCCGCCCACTTCACAGGACAGGCTCAGCTTTCCGTCGGAAAAGGCGCCGGCACCGGAGAAACCGGTGGTGATGGCGCACCCGGGGCGGCAGTTCATACAGCGCCCCGTCTCCTGTTTGGGGCAGTGGCGCTTTTCCACGGGCTTTCCTTTTTCGATCAGCAGAATGCGCTTCTGGCTCTTCTGCCGCTTCAGCTCCAGCGCCGTAAAAATACCGGCCGGTCCGGCGCCCACGATAATCACATCGTATTTCATAAAAGAATCCTCCTTCTCTCGCTGTCATTCTACCCTGCCTCCAACCCGAAAAAGGGCGCAGCAGGCAGAAAAAAGCGCAAAAAAATGCATCCTTACCAGGCAAACCTGTAAGAATGCGATTTCCAGTGGGTGTCACTTTATACCAAATAAGTATAGCATAGAAGCAAAAAATCTGTCAAGAGATTTTGTGCGCTTTTCCGGTTTCCCCCTGCTTTTCGCTGCCCTGCCCGGTTATGAGAAAAACAATTCTTCTTCCGCCGGAAAGGGGAAGAAATCTGCGGCTTTTTCTTGCCCGGCGGCGGGAAAGCGTGTATAATGAAAAAAATAGGAGGTGTGACAGATGGAGAAAACCGAGCGGCTGGCGGACTATGTGCGCAAAAGCCGGAATCTGGTGTTTTTTGGGGGCGCGGGGGTTTCGACGGAAAGTGGGATTCCCGATTTTCGCAGCGAGGACGGGCTGTACCGGCAGAAGTTCCGCTATCCGCCGGAGACCATGCTCAGCCGCACGTTTTTTGACACCCATCCCGAAGAGTTTTTTGATTTTTACCGGGAAAAACTGCTGGCCCCGCAGGCTCAACCCAATCGGGCCCACCGGGTGCTGGCCCAGTGGGAAAAGGAGGGCCGGGGGATCACGGTGATTACCCAGAATATTGATGGGCTCCATCAAATGGCCGGCAGCCGGAATGTACTGGAGCTGCATGGCAGTGTCCACCGCAACAGCTGTATGCGTTGCTTAAAGCCTTATCCGCTGGCCGCCGTGCAGAACAGCACCGGGATTCCCCGGTGCCCGTGCGGCGGGATTATCAAACCGGACGTGGTGCTGTATGAAGAAGGGCTGGATGAGAATGTGCTCATGCGCTCGGTACGGGCGATGCAGCAGGCGGATCTGCTGATGATTGCGGGGACCAGCCTGGCAGTGTATCCGGCGGCCGGGCTGCTCCGGTATTACGAGGGGGAGCACACGGTGGTCATCAACCGCTCTCCCACGCCCATGGACGAAAAAGCCGACCTGCTTTTTTCCGAAAAAGTGGGGGAGGTGCTCACCCAGGTTCAGCAAATTCTGCAAGATGATAAAAACGAGTAAAAGGAGG
>JBJEQH010000237.1:0-5770 GCA_051881655.1 Candidatus Heritagella sp.
CTGGCGGCGATCATTGCGGAGGTGCCCACGCACGGACCCAGCACCAGTGCAATCTGCGGAACGACACCGGACAGATTGTTGCTGGTCAGCAGAATCTCGCCGTAGGCGGCCATCATTGCGGCGCCTTCATCCAGACGGCCGCCGTTGGAATCAAACACACCGATCACGGGAGCGCCGGCCTTGAGAGCCAGATCGTACACCTTTTTAATCTTCTGTGCCTGTGCCTTACTCATTGCGCCGCCACAGATATCGCTGTTCTGCACATAGGCATATACCGGGCAACCGTCAATGGTTCCGCGGCCCGCGGCAGCCTCTGCATAGCCGTCACCGGATTTTGCGTAGGCGTCGATCTCCTGGAAAGAGCCCTCGTCGAACAAACGGGAGATACGTTTGTATGCACTGGTAGCCGCCAGCACATCACGAGAGGCCTGCAATTCATTGCTTGCGCTCATAAATGTTCCTCCATTTCTCGTGATAAGTGAGAATAAACAACATACTTGATAATTATAAATCATTTTCGAAATATTGACAAGGCTTATTCTGAAAAACCTGCCGAATTTCGGAAAGAATTTTTACGGATTTTTCCTGCCCGGATTTTTCCCCGGCCGCCCCGGATGCTTCGGGGGGCGGGGTCCCTTGGGCGGCTCGGAGGCTTGTCCGTTCCCGCTGCGGGCGCGCGAGCGGGCGCTGGCCATCAGGCCCTTCACCTCTTCCCGCGTCAGTTCACGGTATTGCCCCGGCTGCAGCATCCCCAGCTTTACGGGACCCATGGCCACCCGCTTCAGGCGGGCTACCTCCAGCTGCAGCTGCTCGCACATTTTTCGGATCTGGCGGTTTCTGCCCTCCTGCAGTACAATTTCCAGCACCACTCTTCCCTGCTGCTGTTCCAGTACGCGCACATTGGCCGGCATGGTCTTCTCGCCGTCGATCTCCATTCCCACGCTCATCTGGGTGAGCTGTTCCTCCGTGATCCCCGGGCGCACGGTTACGCGATAGACCTTGGGAACATGCATGGAGGGGTGCATCATCATATTGGCAAAATTCCCGTCATTGGTCATCAGCAGCAGCCCCTCCGAATCACGGTCCAGCCGCCCCACCGGGTAAATCCGCCCGGGGATATCCCGGACCAGCTCGGCGACACACTTGCGCCCCATCTCATCGCTCATGGTCGTAATAAAGCCCCTGGGCTTGTGCAGCATGATGTACACATTCTCCTCACGGGCGCGCACCGGCCGTCCCTTCACTTCCACCCGATCGCGGCGCGGATCCACTTTGTCACCGATTTGGGCGGTTTCCCCGTTGACCGTGACCAGCCCATCCCGGATCATCTCCTCCGCCTTCCGGCGGGAAGCCACTCCGCAGTCTGCCAGCATTTTCTGCAGGCGCGTGTCCTTTGCCATGAAATTCAATCTTCCTCTCTGCTTCCATACTCTTCAATGTTTGATTCTTTCTTTACAGGTGAAGGAAGGAAAGAAGCCCTTCCCACCACAAAACCCACCAGGGATCCTCCTCCTGCACAGAGGGCTGCCGGACCGAAACGACCGTAATCGGAATCCGCCCGATCTCCTTCCCCTGCCAGGTATAGAGAACCGATCCCACCGTCTCTCCCTTTTCCGGCACGGCGGAGAGCTCTTCCCATTCGAGGGAGCGGACCAGCTCATTTTTCTGGGCGGGCAGGCAGAAAGTGATGGTCTCCTCCTGCGGGATACACAGCATTTCCCCGCCGTCTTCCAGCGCAACGGTATAGGAGACATCCTCTTCACTGACCGTAATCCGGTCCATACAGGAGAGGCCATATTCCTGAAGCGCCGCGTGATCCTGCCAGTCGTTGGGATCCCGTAAGGTGACCACCACCAAAGTGGCCCCCTCCTGACGGACGCAGGACACCAGGCAGCGGCCCGATTTTTCCGTATACCCGGTTTTTACCCCCACACAGTTTTCCAATTGCCACAGCAGTTTGTTGTGATTGGTCAGGGAGATCGTCCGTGCGGTGCCATCCGCCCCCAAAACGGAAACCGCCGCATTTTTGCAGGCGCACAGCTCTGCAAACCGCTCGTTTTCCAATGCCCGCGCCGTGATCTTCGCCAGCTCGCACGCCGTTGTATAGTGGGTATCGCCATCCAGACCGGAGGCCGTATCAAAATGCGTATCCGTCAGCCCCCACTGCGCCGCCGTCTGATTCATGCGCCGGACAAAGGCCTCTTCACTTCCTCCGACGGCTTCGGCGCCGGCAACGGCGGCATCGTTTCCCGACGCCAGCAGCATACAGGCCGCCAGATCCGACAGCCGGATCCGGTCACCGGCCCGCAGCCCGGCCGAGGACCCCTCGACCGATACGGCCGTTTCGCTGACAGTAACCACCCGGTCGCAGAGAGCGGCGCTCTCCAGTACCAGATACGCGGTCATAATCTTCGTGGTGCTGGCCATGGGAAGCCGCTCTCCCCCCGCTTTTTCATAGAGCACCGTGCCGGTTCCCGCATCATAAACCACGACCGCCCGGGCCGCTGTCTCCGGCGGAGCCGCCTGCACCGGAATGGAAAAAAGGAGCAGAAACAGCGCCGCCATAACCAGCCTGCGCCCTTTTCGAAAAAACTGTCTCATCTCTGATCACCGCCTGTTCAAAACAGAACTATGCGGGGAAAAGGGCGGTTATGCGGTCTTTCCTTTATGCGTTCTCCGGGGCCGCTTCGGCCGGGGCGCTCTCCGCCTGTGCCTCTGCCTCCTCTTTTTCCGCTTTTTTCTTCTCCAGCATTTCGCGGATCTTCTGCACCAGCGATTCCACCGAATCCATCAGTCCCGGCGCCATGCTGATAACACGGTCCATGGAACTGGTAAAGGGATCCAGCTGCAGCAGACGCACCTTTCCGTCCTGTACCGTGAGGAAGCCCACCGGGATGACATTCACGCCGCCGCCGCTTCCGCCGCCGAACAGATCCTTCTGCGCCTGCGCCTTGCAGGGCAGGTCCGACCCGCCCGCCGCAAAGCCATAGCTCACCTTCGAGACCGGGATAATGGTGGCCCCATCCACCGTAATGGGATCGCCAATCACCGTGTTCACATCCGCCATGCTACGGATTTTATCCAGGGTAACCCCCATCATGCTGTCAATCGACTGTCCGTTCATTCTCTGCACCGCCTTATTGATTTTTTCTTCGGCCGCTTTACGGGCCGCCTGTCTTTTTTCTTCCCCGCTCCCCTTCGGTTTGCGCAGAATTTCTATCAGCGCCCGAACCAGGAGCACGATTGCTTTCCACAGAATACGCCCCAACCGCATCCATCCGGCTGTTTCCACATCCATCCGAATGCCGGGGCGGTCAAAATCCGGCACCACCGATACCGTATACGCCCGGCATTTTCCCCACTGGGCCAACAACGCCACCGCCGGATAGACCGCCGAGCAGGTGTAGGCATAAAACAGAGCCGTATCATAGGCCTGCTCTTTCCCCACCTGAATGCCGCAGTTCAGTTTTGTGAGGTGAAGACCCCGCAAAATTTTTGAAACCGCCCGTTTCCCCATGGTCAAAACCCGGAAGGCGGAGGCAAGCAGGGCCTTTTTTCCGCCCTTGCGCCGAAGCAGCGTCGTAAGCAGGCTCTGCTTTTGCGCGGGCTCGGTTTTGGGGGCCGCCTCCCTTTTGGGGGGCTTTTCCTTTGCTTTTGCCTTTTTCTTTTTCTTCTTCGGTTTTTTGGCAGGGGCGCCGGGCTGGATTTTGAAAAACAGAATCCGAATCCGGATCTCCGCTTCCTCGGCTATGTGGACATAGAAGTGAACCGGCACCTGCAGAAGGAGAAAGAGTGCGCACAGAATTCCCAAGAACCAGATCAATCTCTTTCCACTTCCTTCCACAAACCTTTTGGCAGATCCGCCTTACTCCCCGGTGTCCGAACCCTCCTCCTTCGTTTCCGGCAGAGGGGGAAGCTCCTCCAGCGAGGAAATCCCCATACAGCGAAGGAAATCCAGGGTGGTTCCATACAGCAGCGGGCGCCCCGGCAGCTCCAGCCTGCCCCGCTCTTCCACCAGCCCCTTATTGATCAGGCCGCTGATGGCGCCGGAGCAATCCACGCCGCGCACCTGTTCGATATACGCGCGGGTGACCGGCTGGTTATAGGCAATCACCGCCAGCACCTCCATGGCCGCCTGGGAAAGGGGCACATTCCGGCGCATATCCAGCGCGGAGCGGACCAGAGAGCTCCACTGCGGGCGAATGCTGATCTGCACCGAGTCGTCCAGCCGCAGCAGGCACAGCCCGCTCTCCTCTTCCCCGTACCGGTCCGCGAGAAGCCGGAGGATTTTCTCCACGGTCTCCAAATCCAGCTCCAGCACCTGGCCGAGCTTTCCGATTTCCATGGGTTCTCCCGCGGCAAAGAGAATCGCTTCCATCTTCGATTGCATTTCCCTGATCTTCACGGTTCCCTCTCCTTTTTTACAAGCTGGATCACGGCCTCTTCTCCCTCGCCTTCCATGCGCACCCGTTTTCCCCGGATCAGCTCAAGCAAAGCCAAAAAAGCCGCCACACATTCGCTCTTATCCTGTTTTTCCAAAAAAAATCGTTTATATGCAACCTTCGGCTGTTTCCACAACCGGCGGAGCACCGCAATAATCTGTGACGAAACCGAGACAATCCGGTGATGGACAATCCCGGAAAATGCCTCCGGTTCGGGCAGGCGGCTCTTCTTGCGCCCCTTTACCGCCAGATAGGCATCCAGCAGCTCCTGCCCGTCGATTTTCCCCCGGTACGCTTTTTCCCGGGGAAATTCCGCGGGGGGGCGAACCATACGGGAAAAGGTGAATTGCTGGGCAAAGCAGAGCGCCGCTTCCCGGCACTGCTGATATTCCAGCAGCTCTCCCACCAGTTCCCTTTTCAGCTCCTCTTCTTCCTCTTTCCGCGGCAGCAGCGACAGGGATTTCAGGTGGACCAGCCGCGCCGCCATCTCCAGAAATTCGCTGGCCACATCCAGATTCTCCTCCTGCATACGGCGCACCGCCTCCATATACTGGTCCAGCAGCTCGGCGATGGGAATATCGAAAATATTCAATTTATTCTTTTGAATCAGGCTGAGCAGCAGATCGAGAGGGCCCTCGAACACCTGCAGTTTATAGGAGATTTTTTCCAATTCACAACACTCCGAACAGTTTAAAGGGCAGTTCTGCCAGCCAGACGATGCCGTCGGTCAGCGCATTCTGCAAAAAGCTGAGGGGACCATCCAAAAAGCCGAGAAAGAGCAGCAGGAATACCGCCATCATAATCTGCCGCTGATACCGGTAATAGTTGTACAGGGCTTTTCCCGACAGAAAAGCGCCCACAATCCGCGAACCATCCAGAGGCGGCAGCGGAAGCAGGTTAAAGGCAGCCAGTGAGGCATTGACCGTGATATAGTAATAGAAAAAATACCACAGCCACGAGGGGATGGACCAATGGAACACGAAAATCAGCAGCACATAGTAGACAATGGCCCCCACCAATGCCGCCAGAATGTTGGAAACCGGGCCGGCCAGCGCAGTCAGCGCCGTATCCCGGCGGGGATTTTTAAACGCACGGGGGTTGACCGGCACAGGCTTTGCCCAGCCAAAGCCGAAGAGAAGCAAAAACAGCGCCCCCATGGGATCAAAGCTGGCCAGGGGATTGAGCGTATGGCGACCGGCCTGCAGGGCGGTCGTATCCCCCAGCTTATTCGCCGCCCAAGCATGCGCAAACTCGTGCAGGGGCAGAATACAGAACATAACGAACAAAATCGCCAGGATATTCATCATCACCATGGAAAAATCTACGCT
>JBJEQH010000238.1:0-5727 GCA_051881655.1 Candidatus Heritagella sp.
CAGGAATATGTTGATGGGAAAGGCGAATACAATGGTCAGAACAATCAGACCGGGTACATTCAGCATTCCCAATTGCTTGCAAAGGAACACCAGCGGAAGCATCAAAACCTGAAAGGGGAGAAAAATCCCCAAAATAAACCAGTAATAGGCAAACTGAAAAAATCGTTTTCCCTGGTTCCGGCTGAGAAAATAGGCCAGAAGCGGCTGGACCGCCAGAATCACCGCCATGCTGATCAAGGTGACGGTCAGGGACAGCTCCAGCGCGGACCAGAACCCCTTTCGCTGCATTACATGAAGAATATTATCCATACTCCATACAGCCGGCGGAGCCATAAAAAAGCGGCGTTCGTCCGACGGACGCTTGAATACGCCAATCACAAACAGATAAACGGGAAACAGCACCACAGCGGCCATCAGCAAAATGGCGGCATAGGTTCCGGGGGACACCTTTTCCCCTTTGCGGCGCCCGCCCTTTTCCCATACAGAATTCGGAAAAAGGGGACACCTCTTCTTTCCTTTCATATAGCGAAAACCCTTTCTTTCCAGGGGTGAAAGAAAACAAATAGGACCGGCCGCAAAGCAGCCGGTCCCTTTGTTATCATACCATTCTCTCTGCAAAAGCAGAATGAATTTTTAACCCTTAACAGCGCCGGCAGCCAGGCCCTTGATGATATACTTCTGGCAGAACAGATAGACTACCATAGGCGGAATCATCGACAGCGTATAGGCTGCAAATGCCAGGTTGAAGTTGGTGATGTACTTCGTACGATAGTTGTAAATGAACAGCGGCAGGGTCTTTTCCTTCTGCAGGATAACCAGCGGCAGGGTAAAGTCGTTCCAGACACCCAGAACGGTCAGAACCAGCGTGGTAGCGATGATGGGGGACATCATCGGCATAATGATCTGATAGAAGGTACGGATCGGGCCACAGCCATCGATCATAGCGGCTTCGTCCACGTCACGCGGCACACCCTTTACAAAGCCCGTCATCATGAAGACGTTGGTCGGGAAGCTGAGGGCGATGTGCATGCAGATCAGGCCGGGGATATTCAGCATACCAAAGGTCTTGCCCAGAAGAACCAGCGGAATCATAACCACCTGGAACGGGATGAAAATACCGATGATAAACCAGTAGTACGCGAAGTTAAAGAACGGCTTGCTCTGGTTTCTGCCCAGGAAATAGGACAGAATCGTATTCAGCAGCATCGTGCCGAAGGTCGCACAAATCGTAACGACTGTCGAGTTCTGCAGAGCCGGCCAGTAGCCGCCGCGGGTCAGAACCTGCTGGAAGTTCGTAAACGTCCACTTCTCCGGCAGGGCCAGGATGAAGTTACGGGCATCAGCCGGCTGCTTGAACGCGGTAAGAACCGTCATATAGAACGGGAAGATTACGATAACGGAGGTGAGAATCAGAACGAAGTAGATGCCAAATTTGCTCAGGAAGCGTTTTCCTCTGCTCTGTGCAACTGCCATTACAATTCAACCTCCTTCGAACGCATATAGACAATCTGCAGCGTCGCAATCACGCCGAAGATAATGGCCATAATCATGGCGATGGCGCAGGCATATGCCACTTCCTGCTTACTGTACTTGATGTACATGTACATAGCGAAGGAGTAGGTTGCACCGCCGGGGCCGCCCGCCGTAGTACCCATAACGATATCGAAGGCGGTAATACCGGTCTTCGTATTGTTTACCAGGTTGATCATAATGGACGGGATGATCATGGGGATCTTGATTCTCCAGAAGATCTGGACATTGGTCGCGCCGTCGATGCGGGCGGATTCCAGGATATCCTCCGGTACGCCCTGCAGGCCGGCCAGGAAGATGACCATGGTAATGGGGAACGATTGCCATACCTGGGTAAGACCTACCAGATACGGCGCCCATTGAGCCGATGAGAACAGGCCGGCAGACAGCACCGAATTTCCAATCGTATCGCCCAGCAGGGTGATCAGACGATAGTCGATCTGATTGAAGATGTACGCAATCGTCAGGGTAGACATAACCGCCGGGAAGAAGAAGACCGCACGGAAGAAGTTCACGCCGCGGATGCTCTTATCCAGCAGTACGGCCAAAAACAGACCCAGAATATTGGTCAGGACCAGAACCATAACCGCGAAAATGACGGTAAAGCGCAGCGTCATTTTCAGGTAATCGGAATTAAATGCGTCGATGTAATTGCCAAAGCCAATCCAGTTGTAAGTGGACGAAATACCGTTCCAGTCAGTAAAGCTGTAAACGGCGCCCTGCACCGCTGCGATGTAGAAGAATACAAGGTAAATCAGCACGCAGGGGATTACTACACAGTAAGGGACAACTTTCCAAGAATTAATTTTATGATGCTGTTTCTTGGCGACCTGTTCCATCTGAATTCCTCCTTTGTGTATAAGTGGGAATAAGCTGCGGGGGTACTTGATACAAGGGAGCCGGAACCTTCCATATGATATCGGCACAGAAAACGGGCCTCTCATTATCTGCCTGCCGGCAGACAAATCGCTGCCGAAACTAAGATTCATATAGTGCTTCCAGCTGAAACGAATAGAAGCAGGAGGGAAATCCCTCCCCCCTGCCTCGTTCGCAAGTCAAATCGTATCAGAAATTATTTGATGGAACCGTCCATGATGCCGTCCATCTGGGCGATGTACTTCGCCTTGGCCTCGTCTTCGCTCATTTCCTGGAGATCCATGTAGAACTGAGTGGAAGCCTGGTTGGCGAGCTGCTCAGCACCGCCGGCCGGGAAGAAGTGGTTCGGCCAGTTGAAGGATTCGCCAGCGGCGACCTTGGCTACCATTCTGGCAGCGGTCTTATCCGTAACTTCTACGTCCTTAATAGCCGGGATAGCAGCGTCATGGTTGCAATACTTTTCAGCCTGCGGCTGGCTTACCAGGAAGTTAACGAAAGCGTTGCAGGCATCGGGATACTGGGTGTTGGCACCGATGGTGTAACCTACGTCAACGCCGGAGCAGATGTAGCCTCTGCCTTCGGAAGACGGCAGTGGGAAGTGTTCGATCTGGATGTCGGGGTTGATGCCGCGGATGGAAGCGAAGGTCCAGTTACCGGAGATGAACATAGCGGATTCTTCGTTCGCAAAATCGGTCAGGCCGGTGTTGTAGTCAGAAGAGATCGCCTTGTCAGTCGCGTAGCTGTAGATCTTGGCCAGGTCGTCAACAGACTTCGGGAAGTCGGTCTCGGACAGCTTCTTTTCGCCAGCAGCAACAGCCTTAACTTCGTCGCCGGGTACATAGTCGCCCAGCAGGATGTTACGAGCGCAGTCAGCGCCGTCCTTCAGGGTCAGGCCGATCGGGACGAGGCCTTTCTCAACGAAAGCGTCGCAAGCAGCGATGAAGGAATCCCAGTCTTCCGGCAGAGCAATGCCGTTGTCCTCGAACATACCGACGTTCGCGATGATACCGGCAGCGTTCATGGCTTCCGGAACACCATAGTACTTGCCGTCGCGCTCGAACAGAGCTTCAACAGACTCGGAAGCATACTTAACATAAGGCTGATCGGAAACATCCATCAGCAGGCCTTCATCATAGAAGGACTGCCATACCATGTCGGTCGGCCAATACAGCCAAATGTCGGTGAAGTCACCGGCAGCTGCACGGGTCTGCAGGTTGGAAGCAGCGTCGTTCTGAACGTTCTGCGTTACGGTGATGTTCGGATACAGAGCGTTGAAGTCGTCGATTACTTCATACATGTAATCCTCGATCTCGGGCTTCTGCTGATAGAACTCGATGTCGCCGGAGATGTCCTGCGCATAGGAGCCATAGTAATCGAAGCCGTCGGAATCGCCGTCGCCCTCGTTCTTGCTCTCCTCGGAAGACTTGTCGCCATCCGTGTCAGCAGGAGCGCTGTCGCTGTTGCAGGCTGCAAACGAAAGAACGAAGCAGGCGCTCAGCAGGACAGCCAACACTTTTTTCAGATTTTTCATTGGTTGATCCTCCCAATACATTCGTTAGAGTACACGTCCCACAATCCTCTTCGACTTGAAAAAGAGGGGCCCTTTGCGGGCCGTCCACTCAGATTTTTAACCCATTTCAGCAATCTGTCTAAACATAACCGCCTGATGGGCTGATTTATGTTATTATAATAAAGGTTTGTACCGCTCAATAATATCAAAATTCCGAACTAAGTGATGCAAAAAATCCTACTAAAGCGGTTTTACAAATTGTTTACAATTTTTATTTTTTGGGCAAACTGCTCTATTTGAACCAAAAATCGAGGTCTTTCAACGACTTTTCCACAAATTAGTTCGGACATCTGGGTTTATCCCTATTCTTTTTGTAGGTTTTGCCGGTCTTTTCTTCGGTTTCGGGTGTCAAAAATCCGTCTTCCGGGCAGAAAAAACCGTTCTCTGCCGCCGGAAAAGAAAGCAGAGAACGGTTTTTTGTTCAGAGATGTCACATCGGCTGCCTTCTGCTGACCAGCCGGGTGTAGGTATGGGTGGTAATCGCATACACAATGGTGTAAATCACCGCAAACAACAGAGCGGTAATCAGCAACCACCAGAAATACAGGCTGTCGATTCGTCCGTCGACCATTGCTTTTACAATCAGGTTCATCATGGGATAGGCTGCTAAGGTATGCAGAATGGCGACGCCCAGCGGCAGGAAGAACACGATGCGCACCTGCGTATGGATCGTTTTGCGCACCTCGCTTTTTCCCATGCCCACCTTTTGCAGGATCATGAACCGCTCACGGTCGGCCATCCCCTCTGACAGCTGCTTATAGTACAGGATCAGCACCGCCGCCAGCAGGAACAGCGTGCCCAAAAACAGGCCCAGGAACAAAAAGGCGCCGAATATGCTGAACATATTTTCCCGGGTTTCGCTGGTGCTGCTGACGCTGTAGCCAAACCGCTCCTCTTCATCGGGATACCTCTGCACATTTTCATCCATCCACTGGTCCAGCCCCTGCCACAGGGCGTCCACCGTTTTCCGGTCGGCTCCACCGCTCAGTACAAGCGAGGCATTGTATTCGTACAGGCTGCTGTTCTCGGCATAGGCCCCCGCCTGCACCTGATACAAGGCGCGGTAATCTGTTTCGTTCACCACCAGCATGGCACAATGGGCATAGGAACCCATCACATAGGTGTCCCGCTCCATGGGGAAATCATCCCCCATTTTCCGGAGATTCCATTTCCTGCCCAGCAGATCCAGCGTATCTCCCCACTCTTCCATGGGATGATACACCTGCATCGTCCCATCGGGCAGGGAGATCTCCTCTCCGGTCAGGCGGTTCAGTTCGCTCTCTTTCACCACCCAGAAGGCAAGATACCGGTCACCGGGCTGGCCGGCGTCCACGTCGGTGATATACTGTCCGTCCCGATAGGCCACCGAGAACGAGAAATCCTCCCGATAATCTATTTCCTCAAGGGTTTTCCCCTCTTTTTCCAGGGTTCCGCGGATCATATCCTCCAGGCCGGCAAAATCGCCGTTGGCATTCCGAATGGTAATCACCAGATCCTTTGAGGTATCCACCAGCGCATCCACCCCCGCATACAGCGAAACCGTGGTGGATACCGTGACCAGCACCATGGTGGACAGGATGCAGATGCTGGCAAGGCCCAGGGCATTCTGCCTCATCCGGTATAAAAGCCCCGATACCGCCGTAAACGGGCCCGGCCGGTAATAAAAGCTCTTTTTCCGCCGCATGGCCTTTAGGAACACAATGCTGAACGAGGCAAACAGCAGGTACGTTCCCAGAATGACCAGCACTACC
>JBJEQH010000239.1:0-5683 GCA_051881655.1 Candidatus Heritagella sp.
GATTCGTTTCCAATCTGTATTTGAAGCTGTTTTCCCACCGAATCAACGGTACCGAAGGCCTGTTGGGATAATGACTCATCGATCAGGCAGACATCGCGGTACTGCACACAGTCGCTGGCATTGAATACCCGGCCGGCCACAGTCTGCAGTGAAATGATATGATCCGCACGGTAGCTGACCCCCCACAGCATCGACTCACATTTCACATCCCCGGCCGCTACTTCTCCCGTCTGCATAAGGACTGGGGACGTGTCGGCCACCCCTTCCATGGAATTGATCCGGAAGAGTTCTTCCTCGCCCAGGGGATCAAAACGGGTGTCTTCCGATGTGATCATCAGACTGCTCAGGCCCAGGCTCTCCATTTCATTGCCCAACATATCGGTTCCATACTGGGAGATGACGCCAATCAGAATCACCGAGGCGACACCGATCAGAATTCCCAGCATGGTGAGAAAAGAGCGGAGTGGTTTTCGAAAAAGAACACGAATGGCTTCTCCCATCGAATCAATCATGCCGTTGTCTTCTCCTCTTCTACGCAGTACACCGGGGAACCGGACCGACAGTTTTCCGGCTCTAAAATGATCCGTTCCCCATCCAGCAATCCGCCGGTAATCTCCATTCCCTCTTTGTACTCCTCTCCCGTTTCCACATCTCTGCGAACGGCTGTCCGATTGTTCTCGGCGACGAAGACATACGAAGTTCCCTCCTCATCCTGACAGAGCGCCTCCATCGGAACGACCAGGCAATTCTCCTTTTCTGCCGTTATAATCTCTGCGCGGGCACTATATCCGGGTTTCAGCACCTGATCAGGGTCCTTCGGTGTCAATGTGACCTCGAATACCGAGTCTTTTCCGGCCGTAGAGGCCTGTGTAACGGCACTTGAGCTGATGCGGGAGACATTGGCCGATAGTGAGGTATCGCGAAATGCCTCTCCGGACAGCAGCGCATACTGTCCGCAGGATACCGCAGCTATCTTTTTTTCACTGATGGAAACACGCACCACCAGATTCTCATTATCGGCAAGTGAGCAGACCTTCTCCCCTTCGTTCAGAATATCACTCTCCTCTGCACAGACGTCTGTCACCGTGCCGTTCATCGGGGACAGAATGGTAGTGCGCTCTTCCAGGGCCATGAATTTATACCAAGTTTGGCTTTTATCCAGATGAATCCTTCCGGCTGTCATCAGGGCAGAACGCAGGGTATCCCCATAATCCCCCATTTCGGCGATCCTGTCCTCTCCCACCATCACAACCTGGCACAGGGGTTCCCCCTTTTCCACCTCATCCCCCTTTTCCACATACCATTTCTCAATCCACAGGATTTCTTCCGCTTTGACCGTCTCTGATCCATTTCTCTCCACCTCGCCCATACAGTACACCGTTTGGTGCGCGGTCTGTGGATGAAGCACCATCGTTTTCACTTCCGGAATCGAGGATGAATACCAATATCCGCCGGCTATGATCCCCAAAATTACAAGCACCGTGCCCAAAAGTAAAACACCATATTTTTTCATCGATCTCTCCTCCTGCTTTTCTATTGTGGCAGAAGAACCGGAAAAAATACGGTGTTTTTTCTTTTATACACAGGCAGCGGAAACGGCCTCGCGAACAGAACGGACTCCTATCAGCTCCATGTTGTCCGGTACCGAGCGCAGCCCTTTTAAATTGTGCTGGGGCAGAATACAGCGGGTAAAGCCCAGGCGGGCAGCCTCCATAATCCGGGCCTGTGCCTGCGAAACCGCCCGCAATTCCCCGGCCAGGCCGATCTCTCCAAAAACAATCGTATCCTCCCGGATGGGTGTATCCTTCAGGCTGGATACCAGCGCCAGGGCCACCGCCAGATCGGAAGAGGGCTCGTCCAGGCGCAGCCCGCCAATCACATTCAAATAGGCGTCCAGATTGGAAAAATAGTAACCGCCGCGCTTTTCCAGAACCGCAAGCAGAAGATTCATTCGGTTATAGTCAAAGCCCGTGGACATTCTGCGCGGATTTCCAAACCCCGTTGTCGTGGCCAAACCCTGAATCTCCGCCAGAATCGGACGGGACCCTTCGATCACACAGGTCACACAGGTACCGGAAACATGAAGGGGCCGGCCGGCCAGCATGGCTTCCGACGGGTTTTCCACCTGGTGCAGTCCATCCTCGTTCATATCAAACACGCCGATTTCATTGGTGGAGCCATACCGGTTTTTGACCGCCCGCAGGATCCGGAAGGACATTTGGCGGTCGCCCTCAAAGTACAGCACCGCATCCACAATATGTTCCAAAACCTTGGGCCCCGCCACCGCGCCGTCCTTATTGACATGACCGACCAGAAAAACGGGAACATCCAGCGTTTTGCAGCAGCGCAGCAGGAAATTTGTGCATTCGCGTACCTGCGTGACACTTCCCGGTGAAGAATTCAGCTCGGTGAGATTCATCGTCTGAATCGAGTCGATAATGACCAGATCCGGCTTTTCCGTATGGATTTGCTCGGTCACGATCTGTACATCAGTCTCTGTCAGGATCAAAAGATTTTCGCTGTCCACTCCCAACCGCAGTGCCCGAAGCTTAATCTGCCGGGCGGATTCCTCGCCGGATACATATAAAACCTTTCTCTCTTTTCCGAGATTCTGGCAGATCTGCAGCAGCAGCGTGGATTTTCCAATACCGGGATCCCCGCTGAGAAGGTTGAGGGATCCTTTCACAATTCCCCCGCCGAGTACGCGGTCCAATTCCGAAAAACCGGTTTTGTACCGCTCTTCTTCCGATGTGCTGATCTGGGAAATCTGCATGACCCGATTCATCCGGTGAGAAGATGGCTTTCCGGCAGAAACAGGGGCCGCAGAAGAAGCCAATTCTTCTTCCAGAGTATTCCACTCGCCGCATCCGGGGCATTTCCCGTACCATTTTGCTGTGGAGAACCCGCACTGGGAACATACATACATGGTTTTATTCTTTCCTGCCATAATTCTTCTGTCTCTCCTGTCTGCATGATAGTTTCATCATACCACGATACAGAGGGGATTACAACGCCGTTTTCCAGAAGAAAATCCGCCAGCCCGCTCATAATGCAGGCGGCCGCTTTTTGCTGATACACCGGATTTTTCAAGTTGGATAAATCCTCTTCATTCGAGAGAAACCCGCATTCCACCAGAACGGCCGGTACTTCCGCATGGGTCAGCAGGTAAATGGAGGAACCGGCTTCTTTGCACTGGCGTGTATTTTCAGGCTGCAGATGTTCGATAAAAGCGTTTTGAATGCACTGCGCCAGGGCTTCACTGTCCGCATGATTGGGGGAATAAAAAACCTGGGCGCCCCCATAGCGGCTGTCTGAAAAATGGTTTTGGTGGATACTGATGAAAAGACACGGCGCATTCTCTTCGATCATTGCAAAGCGGCGATAGATATCATCCGCTTTCCTTTCGCGCAGAGTCTTCAGCGAGTCATCCCCCAAATCCACATCCGCTTCTCTGGTCATCATCACGCGAAACCCGGCGGCCTGCAGATAGCGCCGCAAATACAGGGCGATTTGCAGATTGATATCCTTTTCCATGGTACCATCGGATGCCTGGGTCCCGCCGTCCTCCCCGCCATGTCCCGGATCAATCAGAATCACTTTGGGATTTTCGACGAGAGAATCCGCCTGGCTGGACAAGCTCTGCACGGATAGGAAGCTCTGACAACAAAACAGGGCGAGAGCCCCCAAAAAGAGAAAGAAAAGAAAAATATCAGAAACAGCGTGCTTTCTCTTCTGCATAATTCCCTCCCTGACCAGCTGCGTGCTTATGCTTGCGAGATGAGACCGAGTCTGCTATAATATATATATAATACATAGTTGTATAGTATGATTTTAAAATAACAGAGTGAGGCTTACCAAATGAAAATTAATGAACTTTTTGCCAGTAAGAAAGTTACCTTTTCCTGCGAGATCTTTCCGCCCAAAATCGGGATGGATATCCATCAGATCGATCATGTCATTGATGAGATTGCACCGATTCATCCTGATTTCATCAGTGTGACCTGCGGAGCCGGCGGCAGTACAAAGGGCCATACCAATCAGATCGCCGCGCAGATTCAGGAAAAATACGGAATTCCCACCCTGGCACATTTAACCTGTGTCTCCAGCACGCGGGAGGAAATTTCCGGAGAGCTGCAGGATTTGCAGCAGCGGGGGATCCACAATATTCTCGCGTTGCGCGGGGATCTTCCCAAGGACGGCCAGTTCCCGGCCGGAAATCACTATCACTATGCCAGTGAGTTGATCACTGAAATTCGCAAAAGTGGAATAGATTTCTGCATTGGCGCCGCCTGTTATCCGGACGGCCATGTGGAGTGCGCCAACCGGGAGACCGATATCGACTATTTGAAGGAAAAAGTCGCCTGTGGCTGCGATTTTCTGACCACCCAGATGTTTTTTGACAACAATGTTCTCTATAATTTCCTGTACCGCACCCTCGCGAAGGGAATCAATGTTCCAATTGTCGCGGGTGTGATGCCCGTCACCAATTATAAGCAGATTGATCGCTCCTGTAAGCTGTCCGGTACCACTCTTCCCACCCGTTTCCGCCGTTTGGCCGAGCGTTTTGGCGATGACCCCGCCTCGATGAAGCAAGCCGGAATTGCGTATGCAACCGAGCAGATCATTGATCTGTTGGCAAATGGCGTCAATCACATTCATCTGTATACCATGAACAAACCGGAAATCGCCCGGCAGATCAAAGAAAATCTGTCGAATATTTTGGGATAAACGTATGGACAAGCTGAACATTCGCAGGGAAGAGGTTTGGCGGTACCTGGGGGCCGCTTCTCTTCCCCACGATCCTGCTCTCACCCGGAAAATTGAAGAGGCCTGTGAAAAGCTCGATCAGATCGCAGCACCGCGGTGGACCTCTCTGCGCCTGCCCGTTTCCTTTGAGAAAGACGGCGTCCTTTTCATCGGAGAACAGCGGTATATCAGCCACGACTTAACTCGTCATCTGCATCACTGCCGGGAGGTTTTTCTTTTTGCTGCCACGCTGGGAATCGGGGTAGATCAGTGGATTCGCCGCAGTGAGATTACCGATATGTCCATGGCGGTGATTCTGCAGGCCTGTGCCGCCGAAGCGATCGAGAGCTGGTGTGACCGCTGTGAAGAGTCCCTTCTGCAGGAGGCCCGAAAAAATGACCTGTATCTGCGCCCCCGGTACAGCCCCGGATATGGGGATTTTTCCATCGAATATCAAAGCCAGCTGCTCCGCACCCTGCAGGCTGAGAAAAAAATCGGATTGACCGTCACGGAAAGCTGCCTGATGCTCCCCATGAAATCCGTTTCCGCTGTCATCGGCCTTACCCCCGATCGGGAAAGCTGCCATGTTCACAAATGCGCAGTCTGCCCCAATACTACTTGTCCTTTCAGAAAGGTATGATTTTTTATGATTCAGACGTCGGCCCATCCTCTTTGGGAAAAATTTGGGAAAGTGCCCCTGTTTATCGACGGGGCAATGGGAACCCTGCTTCAGGAAAACGGACTGGGCGCTGGGGATATCCCGGAGCTGTGGAATCTCTCCCATCCGGAGGTTCTTTATCAAATTCACTCGGACTATCTCAAAGCTGGGTGCGATATTCTGGAAGCGAACACCTTTGGCGCCAATCGGATTAAGCTGCACGGTATGGCGGATACGGAAGAAGTGATCCGCGCGGCCATATCCATTGCCAAAAAAGCC
>JBJEQH010000240.1:0-5629 GCA_051881655.1 Candidatus Heritagella sp.
ATCTCGGTGCGCAATCGTGACACCAACCAGACGGTGACGATGACTCTGGATGACTTCATCGCCCAGGTGACAAAAGAAACGGCAGAGCGGATCTGATTCTGCCGGAAAAACGGAGAACGGGCGGATACCGGACGGTATCCGCCTTCTTAAAAAATTTATAGAAAAAAGAGGCGAATCGTGATGAGAAAAAGAGTATCGGCTGTGTTGGTGGCATTTTGCCTGCTGGTTTGTATGCTGGCGGCGGGCTGCAGTTCCGGCGGGAATTCCCAGAATAGCCCTGCAGGAGTTTGGAAGGTGACCAGCCTGCAGGGAGAGGGCAAGGATGATACCGGAAACAGCGGGTATCTGACCCTGGAAATGACCCTGAACACGGATGGAACGATGACGATTACCGGCAACGGGGTGGTAAACAGCGGTACCTGGAAACTGGAAAACGGGCAGATTACGTTGTCGGTTGAGGGAGTAGGCAATGAAGTACTGACCTACGACGGGCAGCAGATCATTGCCAATCTGAACGGCAGCCTGCAGGGAGTGTTCACCCGCCAGGGAGATCTGTCCGATCAGGGCGGCACACAGCAGCCCGGCACGGTCATCGATAACGGCCCCACAGGCGTTTGGACTACGGCCGGCGGACTGGACGGCGGAAAAGTTCTGAGCCGTGAGGAGGCTATTGAGGCCTTCGGCGTGGATATGACCATCACCCTGTATGAGGATGGAACGGCTGTGATCATCGGTTTGACCGGCAGCAACACGCAGACGCTGAATGGTACCTGGACCATCACCGGCACCCAGGTGGAGATTACCGCCAATGGGTCTACGGAACATGGCACGCTGGAAAACGGACGCCTCTCTCTGACAAGTGGCGGCGAGACCATCTATTTTGAAAAAAGCGCTGCGGCGCCCCAGAATCAGAACACCTCCGCAGATTCGTCGGACTATGTCGGTTCGTGGCAGCTGGAAAGCTGTATAATGGGCGGAAAATCCTATACCCGTGAGCAGCTGCTGGCAGAAGAGGGATTTGACATGCAGATTACGCTGCTGTCTGGCGGATCGGCCATTATTACCGGACTGTCCGATGGAGAAACCCAGTATCTGGAGGGAACCTGGACGGCAAGTGCCGGCGGTGTGACCATTACAGCGGACGACAGCCCGGTAAGCGGCTCGCTGCAGAACGGAAAGCTGGTTCTTGCTGATGGCGATGCATCGGATTATTCCTATACCTTTGCCCGGCAGTAAAGGAAAGGGGACTGCAAAAATTTTTTTGGCAGGTTTTTCTGTGAAAATTTACAAAAAGGGCTGGTGAAAGATCCGCCAGTCTGGTATAATAAGAAAGAGACGGGTTTTTTACAGGCTCGTGCATATTTTCTTCACGGAAAGAGGGCAGTTGAAGGATGCAGATCTCAGAAGAGCTGGATAAGGTGACCGGGAAAACAGGCGCGTGGAACATCGCCCTGGGGATTATCTCGATTGTCGGTGGAATTGCCACCGGTGTGCTTCTCCTGGTGCACGGCGGAAAGCTGCTGCATGAGAGAAGAAATATCTATTGATGTTAATGCGGCGATAATTTATCGGAAAAAGCAGCGTCCTTAACGTGGGGGCGCTGCTTTTTCTTGTGCCTCCTATCGTCTCCGGTTTCTTCCCGCACAGGGGCGGCAGGAAAAGCCAGGGATCCGGGCTGAAGAAAACAGGGGTGAAAACCGGAAAAAATTACTGGACAGGGCGCGGGAAATCATTGATTTTTGTGTGATTTTCCTGTATGATAACGGATAGAACATCCTTGAGGAGGGGTTTGTATGTATTATGAGTACACCGAGTACGGCAACTTGACCGAGAGCCAGATTCTCAGCATTATGCTTCCGGTCATCCTGGTTACAATGGCGATTTCCTTGGTTCTTTATATTTTTGAGAGCCTGGGGTTCTACACCATGGCCAAGCGCCGGGGGATCCACCATCCGGGGCTCGCGTGGGTTCCTATCGGCCGGGATTGGCTGATAGGCTCGCTGGCCGATCAGTACGCCCAGCACGAGGGCCAGAAGAAGAGTTACCGCAAGGTACTGCCGGTACTGGATGCCTGTATTGTTATCGTGATGGGAATTGCGCTGGGACTCATCGTTAGTTTTATGATTCGTATTGAGTTGAATGATCCGGTTTTGATGAGCCAGGCGATGATGGCCGGCAGCGCGGATGCGTTCATGATGCAGATAATGGGACCCTCTATTGCGCTGTTGATGGTGGGGTATATTCTGGCCATTATTTACATCGTCTTTTTCTACATCGCCCTCTATAAAATCTACAAATCGGCCCGTCCGCAGAGCGCAACGGTCTTTACGGTGCTCAGCATCCTGATCGGTGTCACCGCGCCGTTCTTTGTGTATGCCTGCCGGAACGACGACCTCGGCTTTGTGCAGCCCGTGTATTACGGTGGTTACGGTATGCCCTACGGCGGTCAGGGCTATCCGCCCCAGCAGGGATATCCCTCTGCGGGCAATCCCTATCAGGGCCAGAATTATACCCAGCCCTATGGGACGCAGCCGCCCTATGGAACCCAGCAGCCCCCGTACGGCGGATATCAGCCGCCCCAGGCGCCGTATACTCCGCCGCAGCAGGCGGCCCCCTATACGCCGCCCACGCAGCCGCAGGATTCGTACAACGATCCGTATAACGATAACGGGACCCACTAAAGCCGGCTGCCGCAGATGACAACGAAGGGCCCGGTCCTCCCATCGGGAGGACCGGGCCTTTTTCAGTAAAGGAGGAGACAAGGATGAAAATGGTACGGTTGGGCAAAACCGGACTGCAGGTTTCCTATATGGGGTTTGGGGGGATTCCCATTCAGCGCACCACCCCGCAGGAGACAAAAGAACTGTTTGCGGCCCTGCTGGCGCAGGGAGTCAACTATGTGGACACGGCCCGGGCCTATACGGTCAGCGAGGAGTGGATCGGCCGGGCGATCGAGGGAATGCGGGACCGGTTTGTTCTGGCGACCAAATCGAAGAATACGACGGCCCCGGGGATGGCGGCGGATATTGAAACCAGCCTGAAAAATCTGCGCACCGATTACATTGATCTGTATCAGGTACACAATCCCTCGGAAAAGGATCTGGATACCATAACGGCCCCCGGCGGGGCGCTGGAAGCGCTGCTGCAGGCAAAAGAAGAGGGGAAAATCGGCCATATCGGACTGACCGCCCATTCACTGAAGGTATTCGAAAGGGCGCTGGAGCTATTTTGGGTCGAGACCATCATGTTCCCCTATAATCTGGTGGAAACACAGGGGGAAGCGCTGATTCACCGCTGCCGGGAGAAGGATATCGGTTTTATTGCCATGAAACCGCTGGCCGGCGGGGCACTGGGCGCAGCGCCGGGCGGCAGCGGGGAAATGGATGACAGTGCTTTGGCCCTTCGGTTTATCGCGCAGAACCCGGACGTCACCGTGGTGATCCCCGGGGTGTACTGCGCCGGGGAGGTGGAGAAAAATGCCGCCGCTCTGCAGGATCCCCGTCCTCTCCGGGAAGAGGAGCAGCAGCGCATTGAAGCGGTGCGGGACCGGCTGGGCAATCATTTCTGCCGCCGGTGCAACTACTGCGCACCCTGTACGAAGGGGATCAGTATTCCCAATGTGTTCCTGTTCGAGGGGTATCTGACCCGTTACGGGCTGGAACAGTGGGCCCGCGAGCGGTATGCCTCCCTGCCGGTGAAGGCGGGGGCCTGCATCCAGTGCGGTGCCTGCGAGCCGCGGTGCCCGTACCAACTGCCCATCCGGCAGATGATGCGCGCAGCTGCGGAGAAATTCGGCGAATAACGCCGAGAAAACAGCGAAAACAGGCGGCCTTGCGGGGGATACCTTGACAAGGCTGCCGCTTTTTCTGTATGATAAAATACGTACAAGAGAAAGGGGGGAGTTTGTATGGCAGAAGAAAAAAGAGAGAGCCGCAGCGGTTCGCCGGTCTTTTGCTTTCCCAACTGGCAGATCGTGCGGGAAATTGGAGAGGGCAGTTTTGGCCATGTATATGAAATCGCCCGGGAGGAGTACGGGATTACCTATCGGGCGGCCATGAAGAAAATCTCCCTGCCGCGAAATCCGCAGGAGGTACAGGCCCTGCGGGATACGGGAATGTCGCAGGAGGAAATCCGCACCTATTATGCGCAGTTTGTGCAGCAGATGGTCGGGGAAATTCAGCTGATGAGCTGCCTGAAGGGGCAGACCCATATTGTCAGTTACGAGGACCATGCGGTGGTTCCCCACGAGGATGGAATCGGTGCGGATATCTGCATCCGTATGGAGCTGCTCACACCGCTTTTGACCTACACCCGCCATCATGTGCTGACCTGCCGCGATGTGGTCAAGCTGGGGGAGGATGTGTGCCGTGCCCTGGAGCTGTGCCGCCGCCATGCCATTATTCACCGGGATATCAAGCCGGAGAACATCTTTGTCTCGGAAAACGGGGATTTTAAGCTGGGGGATTTCGGGGTGGCCCGGCAGACCGAGCGCACCGTGTGCGATTTGTCCGTGCGCGGAACCTATACCTATATGGCGCCCGAGGTATTCCGCGGGGAGGAATACGGCCCCACGGTGGACGGGTATTCCCTGGGACTGGTGCTGTACCGCTTTTTAAATGACGGGCGCATGCCGTTTATGCCGGCCTATCCGGCGGCGGTGGAATACGGGGATGCCGAGCGGGCCAATCACCGCCGGTTTTCGGGCGAGCCCCTGCCCGCACCGGCCCATGCGGGGCGGCACCTTACGAAAGTGATTTTGAAGGCCTGTGCGTTTCAACCGGCGGACCGGTATGAAAATGCTAAGGCCATGCGTCTGGCGCTGGAAGCGGTACCCAAGCGGGAACTGGACATTTTCTCCAATGGGACGATGCCTTATACGGAGTACAGCCAGTTAAGTGGGATGGATCCCCAGGATACCCGCCCGGCCCAGCCGGAAAGGGAGGCGGCCCCCGCTCCCTCCCAGGTTCAGGGGGACTCGACTGTTTGGGCCCCGGAAAAACCGGCCGAACAGGGGGTTCCGGGCCGGACAGAGAGGCAGGAGGCAAAGCCGTTTGTCCGGAAAAAGTGGCCGCTTTTTGTGGAGGCGGGCGCCGCGGGGCTGCTGTTGATCCTGCTGGGAATCTGGATTTATGCATTGACCCGGCCCATTCCCGTGACGGAAGTGCGCTTTTCCCAGGAGGAATGGCGGGTCGAACGGGGAGATGCCATGACCCTGTCGGTGCAGGTACTGCCGGAAAATGCCACGGATCCCACCCTCTCCTTTATAAGCAGCGATGAAGCGGTGCTTCTGGTGGATGAAAGCGGGAAGGTGACGGCCCTTGCCTCCGGAAGCGCCGAGATTACCGCCCGCAGCGGGGACTGTTCGGCGGTTTGCACCGTGCAGGTGGTGGTTTCGGCCCAGTCGCTCACTCTGTCGGATACAGAGCTTCGGCTGCCGCCCGGGGAGGAATACCGTCTGACGGCGGCGGTGTCGCCGGTGGATACCACGGATTCCCTCTTCTATCAGTCGGAGGATCCCTCGGTGGTTCAGGTGGATTCCCAGGGGCATCTCACGGCGCTGAAAGAGGGCGAGACGGTGGTCACTGCCGTTTGCGGTTCCCTGAGGCAGACCTGCCGGGTGGTGGTGGCC
>JBJEQH010000241.1:0-23905 GCA_051881655.1 Candidatus Heritagella sp.
AAAAGGGTCCGTTTTCCCCCAAAAAAAACAACCGGATACAGCCTTTTATTATAGAGGAAAACGCGGCTTTTTTCAATATATTCCGGTAAAATTGGTCGATACCGGCGACGCAGCGCGTGTGGGTTTTCGCAATGTCCGGAAAAATCCCTTTTTTGATTCAGCGGAGCAGATGCAAACAAAGACAGAGCGGTGTGTTCTCTTTAGAACCCGAAAGGAATAAAAATTGAATAAAAATAATTGTCAGTATATTGATAAATTATCAAAAATTGTGATACGATAAAGAAAAATACAGGTTCTATTTTAGGGAAGAATGGGTCGTTTCTGCCGGCCCATAAAAACGGGCCCAGGCCCGGAAATTAAAAGGAGGAATTTTTATGAAAAGGAAGCCGTTGATGATTCTTTTGGGCATTTTCGCGGTACTGGCCGCCGCCCTGCTGGGAGGATGGGCGTGGGTTCATTTCTCGGCAGCAAAGGGGATTGATTTTGGCGAGGCCGAGATTGCCGAACTGGTGGTCTATCAGGGAAATGAGGAAGTGGCCCGGGTGACGGACAGGGGAAAAATCGAATCATTTGTACAGCTGTTCTCCGATAAAAATCTGCAGGATGACCTGCTGTGCCAGTCCCGGGCGGCGACAGAGGAAGACCGGGAGGCGGCCCGCCGGGACGGATGCATCGAGGTAATCCTGACCGGGGGAAGTACGCGCTTTACGGCGGACGAGAGCTGGTCGTCCCACATGCGCGGGCAGGATGGCTTTGACCGCATGGTGCTGACTGCAGAGGGGCTGTTCCTCTATCGGGAGGAGGACGGCGGCGTGTCCGCCTGCTATCCCGCCTTCTTGGGGCAGCCGGAGCTGTACCAGCGCGCGGTTGCGCTGCTGACAGACGGCGATTAAGGGGAACCGAGGCTATCCCGTGGTAAAGGAGAGCCAGCGGTATTTTCAGAATGCCATGGACATTTTGAGTGAGATATATGATGATCGAACCGTGAAAAGCGCAATGTCTTATGCCGATTCTGAATACAAAAAGTTTAATGCCACCCATGCAGCGGATTGGGGTTCTCCTACCTATGGCCGCGTTTTCTTTGGGACAAATGACTTTATTTCGTGAAAAGGAGAAAATTATGACAAAGCAACGGGCTATTCATATTATCATAGAAGCGGGCGTGTGTATTCTGCTGCTGGGAGGTATTTTCCTGTATATTACCCTGACGAAGGGGTTTGACTTCGGCGGCGCACAGGTGGTACGGATTGAAGCGTATGAGGATCATCAGTTGGTAGCCGAAACGGAGGACAGAGGAAAAATCGACCAGGTGTTATGGGTTTACTGGCATCTGGATCCGCGTTTTGATATGACCTGTGTTTCTCGGGCGGGCGGGGATACGGATCCTTTTGAAGAAGCGTACATTATCATGTATTTAGATCGGCCCACCTCGAAATTTGTCAAGGACAGCTCATGGCAGAGGGAACTGGGCTGTGATCTGTTTCAAAAAATTTATCTGACAAAAGAAGGAATTTATTCGAGTCCCGGGGGTTGCTATCCCGCGGTAAAGGAGAGCCAGCGGTATTTTCAGAATGCCATGGACATTTTAAAGGAGAACTGACTGCATAACCGGTCTCCAAAACGGGAGTTGTATTTTGGGGCCTGTATTCGGATACAAAACCGCCGCCAATCTTTTGATTGGCGGCGGTTTTCCTTTGCTATTTTTCATCCGGGCAGACAGCTGGGAGAGTGTGATGCCAAAGCCACACGCATTTTTCCCGCGGGAGCCTTTCTGTTATTCTGCCGGCTGATTCAGCTGGCGGTAAATCTCATTTTTGCGCAAGCCGGACAGGGCGGCGGCCTCTTTAGCGGCGGCGGCGGCGGAAGCGCCCTGCTCCATCTGCTGCCGGGCCATCCGGACGGCCTCCTGCAGGGTCATGGGTTCCTTTTCCCCGGTGTCTTCCGGCGCGCCCTCGATCACCAGCACAAACTCGCCCCGGGGCGGGTTTTCGGCGTAATGGGCGATGGCCCCCGACAGTGTGGTGCGGAACACCTCCTCGTGGATTTTCGTCAGCTCCCGCACCAGCGCAATGCGCCGGTCCCCGAAAGCCTCGTACAGATCGGACAGAGTGCGGCACAGCTTGTGGGGCGCTTCGTAGAATACCAGCGTGTGGGGGTCGTTTTTCAGCGACCGCAGATGATCGCTGCGGCCCTTTCGGTTGGTGCTGAGGAATCCCTCGAACGAAAAGCGGCCGGTGGGCAGTCCGCTGACTGCCAGCGCGGTGACCACGGCACTGGGCCCCGGTACTGCCAGCACCGGAATATCCCGCTGGGCGCACTGCTTCACCAGCAGCTCGCCCGGGTCGCTGATGGCCGGCATGCCGGCATCGCTGACCAGCGCGGCGTTTTCTCCGTTTTCCAGCCGCTGGCAGATAATCTCCCCTCGCTCAAACCGGTTGTGCTCAAAATAGCTGATCATCGGCTTCTTAATCCCGAAGTGATTCAGCAGCTTCAGGGTCACGCGGGTATCCTCGGCAGCAATAAAATCCACGCTTTGCAAAATCTCCACCGCCCGGGGCGAAAAATCACCCAGATTGCCAATGGGGGTCCCCACAATGTACAGCGTACCACTCATGTTGTCTCCTCCTTTTCCCGGCTATTCTGCCGGTAATCCCCCAAAATCCGCCGGAAAGCGGGGGTGTCCTCCCCTTTGTCATCCTGTAAAAACAGGGTGGGCAGCAGCCGGATCCCCGGGTTGCCGCCGCGGCGGGCCTCCAGCAAAAATAAAAAGGGGTCTTTCTCCTGCCGCTGCTGAACCAGCTGCAGCCGTTTGGGCTCCAGGGAAAAGGCCCGCAGGGTGGTCATCACATCTGTCAGCCGGTGGGGCCGGTGGCACAGGCACAGCCGTCCTCCCCAGCGCAGGCAGGCCCGGGCCGCCCGGGCCAGATCCTCCAGCGTGCAGGCGGTTTCATGACGGGCGGTCTGCTCGCTTGTCCCGCCGCTGAGGATTCCGGTGCCCGCCGCCTGATACGGGGGGTTGCAGGTGATCAGGTGCAAATCCCGGGGGAACTCCCCATCCGGCAGGGCGCGGATATCCCCCTGCCGGATGGTCAGGAAATCCTGGTACCCGTTTTCCAGCGCGCTGCGCCGGGCCAGCCGGCACGCCTCTTCCTGCAGTTCAATTCCGATCACCCGGGCCGGCCGGCACCGTTCGGCCCACCACAGTGGGATGGTGCCGCAGCCGGTACCCAGGTCGGCGCAGGTCTCCTTCGCCTTTGGGGCGGCAAAGTCGGCCAGCAGCAGCGTATCGGTATTAAAGGTGTGGCGCGGGGTCACATACACAAAGGTATTTCTGCCCAGCGGTTCGCGGTGTGCGTCCGCCGGAAAACCGGTGCCGGTCAAATGAAATCCTCCTCACAGGGAAAAAGGACAGGGCCCATGGCAAAAGCGCCATTCCGACCCTGTCCTTTTCAGCTTTTGTAATGGTCCGCCTCTTTCGAAGCGCCGTCCGCGGAAAAGCAGTGAAGCGAAAAAGCTTCTTATGCCTCCTGGGGGGCACCTACGGGGCAAACACCAGCGCAAGCGCCGCAATCGCAGCACAGATCCGCATTGATCTCATATTTGCCGTCGCCTTCGGAGATAGCACCTACGGGACACCCGGACTCACAAGCACCGCACATTACGCAGTCATCAGAAATTGCATATGCCATGGGAAAAACACCTCCAGTGAATTTATACTGTTATTATAACATACTGCCGGAAAACTGCAAGTTTTTTCTCGGGATTCCGGCGGAAAATCTGTGGTGGAAAGTTTTCCCGAAAAAATTTTTTCCAAGAAAATGCAGGGAGCCTCTCAGGATTCCTCAGGCGCGGGTTCGGCCTTTTTGGTTTTTTGCGAATCCGAGCGCAGAACCCGCACTTCCTTTACGGAGAAGACCTGCGGAGCGGCATCCGGATTTTTTTCCAGCTGCACCGTCACGGTGGCGCGCAGCAGGTTCTGCTCGGTCACGGTCCCCTTTCCGGCGGGGGTGACCACGCAGGCGCCCACCCGGGGGGTATTGCGCAGCATATCGAGATAGGAGGCCTGCTCGTATTTCAGGCAGCACATCAGCCGCCCGCAGGTACCCGAGATTTTCACCGGGTTCAGCGACAGGTTCTGCTCCTTGGCCATTTTGATCGAAACGGGCTGGAACCCGCCCAAAAACGACGAACAGCAGAACGGACGGCCGCAAATACCCAGCCCGCCCAGCATCTTGGCTTCGTCGCGCACGCCGATCTGCCGCAGTTCAATGCGCGTGCGGAAAACCCCCGCCAGGTCCTTGACCAGTTCGCGGAAATCCACCCGCCCGTCGGCGGTAAAATAGAAGAGGATTTTGCTGTTATCGAAGGTGTACTCCACGTCCACCAGTTTCATGTTCAGCTTGTGGGCTTCAATCTTCCGGCTGCAAATCTCAAAGGCATTCTTCTCGTGCAGCTTGTTCTCGGCCACATGCTTCAAATCCTCTTCCGTTGCCAGCCGCAGCAGCTTTTTCAGCGGCTGCACAATGGATTCCTCGGGGATATCCCGGTTCTCCATGGCCACCTCGCCGCATTCCACGCCGCGGGCTGTCTCGACGATCACAAAATCACCCTTTTTCAGGGTGGCGCCGTCGGGATCAAAATAATACACTTTTCCGACTTCTTTAAATCGGACACCAATTACAATTGCCATTTTTCAGGGTACCTCTTTCTGAAAGGGTCGCTGCGGGAAAGGCTTCCCGCATGTATAAAAACGCTTTTCCGAAAAAAGCGCAGTTTGCCAAAGAAAATTACCGGCCTGCGGCGGTGCGCAGCCGGGCGCAGAACCAGGTGACCAGCAGCGTGAGGTTGCAGTTCTGGTCCAGATACCGCAGAGTGGTTTCCAGCAAATCGGGCAGCTGAACCAGCCGCTCACGGGTCAGGGTTTCGGACAGAGCGGCTGCCGCCGGCGAGCCGTACAGCACCGGCGCATGCAGGCGCAGGGCGCAGGCGTCCCGGGCGATCCACTGCAGCTGCAGCAGAATTTCGCGGAAACGGGCGCGGTCCTTGATAAACGAGGAGGAGAGCGCCATCAGCTCGGATTCGCCGGAGGACAACAGGGCCATCGTCAGCTTTTCGGCGGTTTCCTCCGCCGATTCCCCCTCTTTTTCCGATAAAAGGTGCAGCAGTTTCCCCAAATTTCCGGCGCACGAGGGGATCAGCGAACGGATCCGTGCGGGATCCGCTTTCGGGGCCTGCTCCCGGGCGGCCAGAAAAAGCTCCTCCCCGGATAACGGCGACAGCGAGAGCAGCTGGGTGCGCGACTGAATGGTGGGCAGAACCGCCGAGGCGGAGACGGTGGTCAGCAAAAACAGCACATCCGTCGGGGGCTCCTCTAAAATTTTTAAAAGGGCGTTCTGGGCGGCGGGCAGCATTTTTTCCATATGGGGGAACAGGATCACCCGGCGCTTTGCCTCGCCGGGCTTTTTCGCGGCCCACAGGCGCAGACGGCGTACCTCCTCAATGGAGATGGCTCCCGTTTTCCCGCTGCCCTGTGCCACGGCGATATCGGGGTGCGAACCCGCCCGGCAGCGGATACACGCAGGACAAGCCCCGCAGGGAGCCTGCTCCCTGGGGGCTGTACAGACAGCGGCCTGCGCCAGAAGGGACGCAAGCGTATGTTTTCCCAGACCGTCCTCCCCCTGCAGCAAAAGCGCATGGGGAAGGCGGCCCGCCTTCCAGGCTGCCGACAGGGTATCCTTTACGGCAGCATTGCCATAAAAACCGGGAAAAAGCATGGATTACACTTTTTCGAAGCGGTCGACGTTCAGTACGAAAATGGTGGAACCGCCCACGGTGACCTCCACCGGGAAGGAGGAGTACATGCCCACATCCATTGTGGAGGTGCTGGGGACAATCTGGGTGCGGCGGCTGCTCTGCTTACTGATAATCGCAATCACGTCGTCCACCTTTTCCTCTTCCACACCGCAGATAAAGGTGGTGTTGCCGGCCAGCAGGAAACCGCCGGTTGTGGCCAGCTTGGTCACCTGATACCCGGCACGGGTCAGATGGCTGGATACGGCGCTACTGTCATCGTTGCTCACAATGGCGAGTACAAGCTTCATCATAATTTTCGACCTCCCGATTGGAGAAGTTTTGAGCTGCCCGCGGCAAAATGCCGAGAGAAATTCTATCTTATTGTACCACTTCTATGAAAGAAAAGCCATAGGAATACAAAAATTCAGTCAAGTTTTTTGTGATTCTCTCGCCCGGCATCACCACGGGCACTCCCGGCGGGCACGGGCAGGCCGATCCGGCGGCAATACGCCCCACCGCCTGGGACAGCGGTACCGGTTCGCTCTCCCGCAAAAGGGCCTGCCGCGGAGTCAGCACGGCCTCGGGCAAAGACGGCAGAACGGGAAACACGGGGGGATGTTTCTTAAAATCCGGATCCCCGTCCGGCAGGGAGGCGATGGCCCGGTACAGGGCGGACAGGTCCTGCGGAGTGTTCTGGGGGGTGAGAATGCACACCACCCACCCGTTATCGGCGTATTCCGGCTCCACCCCATGCTGCCGCAGGTGCGCGGCGGCCTGCTCACCAGTCAGCCCGGCGGAAAGGGAGCAGAAACTCAGCCGGCTCTCGTCATGAGGGCCCTGGGGCATGGGCAGGTGCTTCTGCCGGCACAGCTGACGCAGCGGCTGCATCCGGATCAGCAGATCGGAAAAGGCGGCTCTCCCCTCCCGCAGGGCCCAGTCAGCGGCATCGTCCAGCGAGGCCATCACCATATAATTGGGCGAGGTGGAGCCGAACAGGGCCATGGCCTGCTTGGCGCGCTCGGCATACCGGTGTTCGCGCGCAAGGGATGTATCGCCGACATTCAGAAAAGCGCCGCCGGTCAGCACCGGCAGGGTTTTGTGCGCCGAGCAGGCGCACAGATCGGCCCCCAAAGTCAGCGGGTGCAGGTCCTGCGGCAGCAGCCCCAGGTGGGCGCCGTGGGCATTATCCACCAAAAGCGGGACATGGTGCGCATGGGCCACCTGACTGATGGCCCGCAGATCGGACAAAACCCCGAAATAATCCGGACAGGTCAGGTATACGGCCCGAATCTGGGGGTCTGCGGACAGGGCGGCCTCCACCTCCCGGGGATCGATGCGCCCGGCAAGCCCGGGGCCGGCATCGGGCCGCGGCAGCAGCCACACGGGGGTGATATCCAGCAGGGCCATGGTGTGCACCGCACTGCGGTGAATCACCCGCCCGGCCAGCAGTTTGCCCCCCTGGGGCAGGGCCAGCCGCAGCATGGCCTGCATGCACAGGGTACAGCCCCCGGCGGAGAACAGGGTGCGGCGGCTGTGGAACAGCCGGGCGGCCTGCTGCTCGGCCTGCAAAATGGGGCCGCTCGCCTCAAACAGACTGTCCGTATCCGGCAGTTCGGTCAGATCAAAATCGAAAACCGCCGGGGGGTGTCCTTTATGGCCGGGGGTGTGAAACGGCGCCCGCTTTTTTTGCAGATGGGCCTGCAGGGCGTCGCGAAGCGGTGTGCTCATAGATGGAATTCCTTTCTTGTTCACAAAATTGTTGGATGGCGTTGATCGCCTGGGGCCACAGGTTCAGCAGCATAAAGAGATTGGGGATGGCCATCAGCCCGTTGAAAGCATCGCACAGAGAGAAAACCGATCCCTCGGGCAGAAAAACGCCCCACAGCGCGGCCCCGGCAAACAGCAGGCGGTAAATCCCCTGCCATCGGCCGCCGGACAAAAAGCACCAGGCAGTGCGTCCGTAGCACTGCCAGGCAAACATGGTGGCCAGCGCGAACAGCAGGGTGCACAGGCTGATCCCCACCTGGCCCGCCATCCCCAGCACGGCGGAGAAGGTTGCAACGCACCAGGCGGCGCCCTCGGCCGCGGCGGGATACAGCCCGGAGGAGAGCAAGCACAGTGCCGTCAGGGTGCACATCAGGATCGTATCAATCAGGATCTGTACAATTCCCCAGTACCCCTGCTGCACGGGGCCCTCCTCCTGTGCGCCGCTGTAGGCAAAAACAGCGCTGCCCAGCCCGGCTTCGTTGGTAAAAATACCGCGGGTCACTCCTGTTTTCAGCGCCAGGTAAAACCCGCAGGTGCCCCCAAAGCCGATGGCCCGCCCATCGAACGCACCGGAGAAAATGGCGCAGACCGCCTGGGGAACCCGCTCCCGGCTGTTCCATAAAACCAGAGCGCACAGCAGCAGAAACAGCCCGCTCATCACGGGGACCAGTTTCTCGGTGATATGCACCGTGCGGCGCAGTCCCCCGAATCCCACGGCCAGCAGAACGGAAAACGCAATTCCCAGCGCCGCCGGGGGCAAAGCCAGCGCCTGGGCCGCGGCCGCAGCCGCGTGGGACTGCGCCAGGCACCCCATTCCCAGGGAAGCAGCAATGCACCCGACGGTGAATACCCGCGACAGAACGGGGCAGTGCAGCCGGTCCCGCAGGGTGACCATCGCACCGCCCAGCGGGACTTTCCCCGGGGCGGTGCGCCGGTTCTGTGCCGCCAGAATAATTTCGCACAGCAGCGTGCCCATTCCCAGCAGGGCTGAAATCCACATCCAGAAAATGGCCCCCGGTCCGCCCGCCAGCAGGGCCGCGGCAACCCCGGCGATATTGCCCGTCCCCACCGATCCGGCCAGTGCCGCAGACAGCGCCTGTGCTCCGGTTACGCCCTTTTGACGGGAGGAGACCCGCACACGGGACCCTTTGCAGGTATATTTGATGGCTTTTATACAATGGGTAAATTGAAATCCCCGGCTTTTCACGGTAAACCACAGCCCGAAAAGCAGAATCAGAATCCATACCGGCCATCCCCACAGGATGGAGGACAGAACCGTGATGATCGTATCCAGCATATCCCCGCCCCCTTTTTTGAACCATATGAGAAAAAAGGGGGACACATGCCTGCACCTCCGGCGGAGAAAAAACCGAAAACGGGAAAAAAGAAGCGCCCGGGTTTCTTCGGGCGCTTGTGGAAACGGTCAGGAGGGATCCGGCCCGCTGTCTTCCTCAGCGGCCTGCTCCGATCGGCGCGCGGCCTCTTCATCCATATGGCGCACCTGCTCTTCCCCCTGGTGGGTCTCCTCCTCCTCAATTTCCGCCTTGCGCAGCTTTTTGCGGCGGATATGCAGCGACAGCTTTTTCAGCGGGCTGCCGGTATCCTTTTTCAGCAGCTGGTCCACGTCTACTGGCTCGTCGATCATCTCGGGCGTGACGTGGTGGCGCTTCAGGCGATAGGCCACGTTCTGGTTAAACAGCGTGTACACCACCGACATGCTGGGGATGCCCAGCAGAATGCCCATGATGCCAAACAGACTGCCGAAGACCAGCACGGAGAACAGCACCCAGATTCCAGGCAGACCGATGCTGGTACCCACCACCCGGGGGTAGATCAGATTGCCCTCCACCTGCTGTTCGATCAGCGCAAAAATCAGAAAATACAGGGCGTAGATAGGATTGACCATCAGGAGAATCAGGCAGCCCAGAATGACACCGCAGTAAAATCCCACCATGGGGATCAGGCTGAGCAGCCCCACAAAACAGCTGATCAGCAGTGCATACGGAAGCTGTAAAATGGTGGTGCCCAGATAAAACAGCAGGCCGATAATCAGTGATTCGGTCATCTGGCCCGAGAAGAAGCTGCTGAAAATCCGGTTGCTGACGGCGGCTACCTCGATAATCCGGCGGGCCTTCTGGATGGGAAGAAAGGCGTACAGAATGCTGCGGGTGCCCCGCAGCAGCCGTTCCTTGCGCCCGAGCATGTAAAAGGAGAAAATCATGCTCATGGACAGGGTAAACAAGACCGAGGCCGCCGACATGGCCACATTATAGATATTGCCCAGGAAGTCCGAGGTGATCTGAGTCGCTTTCGTCAGCAGTGAAGCCCAGTCGATCTGCAGAAAACTGATTTGCTCACTGGTGATATTGTAGTAGGCCAGGGTTTCCTCAACCCATTCGGTGATCGAAGCCACATACCCGGGAACACTGTTTGCCAGCACACGGAGAGAGTTAATCAATTCAGGGACAATATACCATAAAAAGGCAACCAATAGTCCCAGAAGAACGAGAATGGAGAGAAAAATGCAGACAGTGCGGCGGATACGAATCCACCATTTGTAGTTTTTTCGGTTCAGAAAAGAGAAAATATGCTCTTCAAAGGCCTTGACGATGACATTGAGAATATAGGCCACAAAAATGCCGAACAAAAAAGGCGTGGCCGCATTGAGAAGGGAGAAAAAGACCGTGAGAAGCGTTTGGGTATTGAACAGGCCGAAAATCAGAAGTACCGTGAAGGTGATAATCAGCAAAATTTTTCGGGTGACCGCTTTTCCGTACTTCGGATCGGCCAGCAATTCGGCCAGTTTCATAAAAATTCTCCTTTCAAAGCAGAGGTGGGAGCCGCCGGGAAAAGGCGGCAGAGCGGGGAAAGTTCTTTTTTATTATGCTATCTCTTTTGGGGGGTAAAGTCAATTACATGAAAAAATTTTACAAAAACATTCGGAAAAAGGGCGCAAAAAACCCAGCCCGAAAAAACGCGCTTTCCGGGCTGGGGAGTTCGGAGAAAAGGAGAGACCGGTCACTCTGTCTGACCGGGGCGCACCGAACGGAGGAAGAAAAACAGGCCGATGAGGAAAAACACCGCAATGGCGCCCACACCCAGGTTCGCGTTGCCCGTTATCTGGGAAACGGCGCTGACCGTCAGCGTGCCCAAAAGCGAGGCCCCCTTGCCGCAGATATCGAGCAGACCGAAATACTCACCGGATTTTTCCGGCGGAATGATCTTGGTGAAATGCGAGCGCGACAGGGCCTGGATTCCCCCCTGGAACATGCCCACCGCCACCGCGAGGATCCAGAAATGCACCGGAGAAGAGAGGAACACGGCAAAAACGGCAATGCCGAAGTAGGCCAGAATGCACAGGGAGATCAGGCGCACCGCCCCATATTTGCGGGACAGCCGGCCAATGAGAATCGAGGACGGGAAGGCCACGATCTGGGTGGCCAGCAGCGCCAGCAAAAGCCCCGCGGTATCAAAGCCCAGCGCCGTTCCATAGGCGGTGGCCATATCAATAATGGTGTATACACCGTCGATGTAGAAGAAAAAGGCCAGGATAAAGAACAGGATCTGCTTGTTCTTTGCGGCTTCTTTAATCGTATGCCACAGCTGGGTGAATTCGTTTTGGCGAACCTTCTCCTCCACATAGTGCTTCTGCCGGTAGGAGCGGAGCAGCGGAACCGTACAGCCGATCCACCACACGGCGACAATCAAAAACGAGAGCAGCATCGCCTGCGCCATGGACAACCCCAGAAAATCGGCGCCCAGCACCAGCCCCAGGCACAGCAAAAAAGGCAGGCAGCTTCCGATATAGCCCCATGCGTATCCCTGGGAGGAGACGCTGTCCATCCGGTCGTTCTCGGTGATATCGCCCAGCATGGAATCGTAAAAAATCAGGCTGCCGGAGTATCCGATTTTTGCGATGATGAAGACGATCAGGAACCACAGCCAGTGATCCACAAATCCCAGCAGTGAGCAGCACAGCACTCCCAGCAAAACCGATGCGAAAAACAGGGGCTTTTTCCGGCCCCGGCGGTCAGAGACCGCCCCCAGAAGCGGACCCAGCAGGGCCACAAGGAAGGTGGCCGCCGCAGCCGCATATCCCCAGTATGCCAGGTATTCCACCTGGGACAGCCCCGCCCCCTGGGCCAGGGCATTAAAGTAAATGGGAAGGATAGTGGACACCAGCAGGACAAATGCCGAATTGCCCACATCGTAAAGAATCCATTTTTTCTCCTGTGCAGTCAGTTTGAATTTCAATTGTCTTCCTCCTCCTGTGACAGCAGTTGGGACCCAAAGGTGTACCGGTACAGTGGGTTCAGGGGAAGGCCCCCCGCTATATTTTCGGGGAGCTCTGTGATCAGATTTTCCGCTTTTTCCAGGGCGGAATCGTACAGCCAGATCAGTTTTTCACAGCTGTCCGCACACTGGGGATTGGGCTGCTCGTTGATGAAAAGCCCCCGCATTGTATGGTACTGGCCGGAAATCCGGAGAAGGAAAAAGAGGAACCGCCGCTTTCCTTTCCCGGGCGCACACAGCAGATTGTTGTAAAAAACCATCGAGCGCATTGCTTTATACAGCTTCTTTTCCGGAATATCGGGGAAAAAGCGGCCAATAACACGCGCGGCCTCCCGCGAGGGGTGGATGTGATCCGTGAGCTTTTTCGACAGAGGATCGAATCCGTCTTTGACCAGCAGGGCGCGGTCCAGCTCGACCTCAATTTCCGAGTGGCTGACCCCGCTCTCCCCGATTTTTTCATCGATATAGCCGTGGCACTCCCGGTCAAGGGCAAAGTGGCACAGAAATCCATAGAGATAGGCTCTTTCCCCGGCGGAAGAGCCCCCCTGCCGCAGGGTTTCGATGGCCGTCGAGAAAAATTCGGTGCCCGGGCGGTCATGCATGGCGCAGCCCACCTGATTTACCGGATTTTTGGTCAGCGGATGGTAGTAAAACAACAGATCCGGCCCATGCAGGCCGATGGAAAAGAGATCGCGGTGGGACTGGATTTCCTGTTTCTGCTTTTCCGGCAGACGCTTTAGTACGTCGTTTCCGAATCGGTAGTGGGTATAGGTAGAGGGCATGGGAATCGCTCCTTTCCTCCTGTTTGTGGGTTCCGGGCATTAACCGGCGGCTCCACCTGAAAAGAATAGCAGGGGGTTGTAAAAATGACGCCGAATTTGTGTAAAATTTGCGGGGATTTCCCGGTTTTCTTCCGGGATCGGATTCTCGTTTTAAAAAAAGAAGCCGCACCGGTAGGGGGACGGCTTCTTTCTCTGCGGAATCAGGGGGGTGGGAATCAGATTCTACGGATTTCGAACTGCTTTGCGTCAAAATCGCCGAACGGATGCGGGTAGATATACAGCCCCGCGTTCATCAAAGCGGCGCCGCTCATCACCAGGTCCATCGGGATATTCAGCCGGCGGTCCAGCTCCTCGTTGCCCGTGTGCACATCGTTCAGTTCACCGGAGGTCACGCGGTATTTGGCATCTGCCTGCAGGCCGCGCAGGCGGATGCACAGCGGTGCGTCCGCCGGAACCGATTTCAGCTGGACAATATCGAGCAGCGCTTCGCTGCCGTCGGGGCTGGCAAACTGCCAGGCGGCGATATGGCCCTGATACGGGCTGAGCAGCCGGTAATAGTTGCCTCCGGCCACCAGATCGTACTGCCGCTGATAGATTTCGATCTGCTTTTTCATCACGGTAAGCTCTTCTTCGCCCACCAGGCTCAGGTCCAGCTCGTATCCGAAGTTGCCGGAGGAGGCCACCACCCCACGGGTGGTCAGCGGGGTCGAGCGGCCGGTGCAGCCGTTGGGAACCGCCGATACATGCGAGCCCATGGTGCAGACCGGGTAGCCAAAGGAGGTGCCGTACTGGATGAACACGCGCTCGATGGCATCGGTGTTGTCGCTGCACCAGATCTGCGGGGTGTAGTACAGCATACCGGCGTCAAACCGACCGCCGCCGCCGGAGCATCCCTCGAACAGCACATGGGGGAAGGCGGTGGTGATCCGCTCCAGCAGATCATACACGCCCAGCACAAAGCGGTGATAGACCTCGCCCTGATGGCCGGCGGGCAGCAGCTCGCTCCACACATTGGCAAGGTGCCGATTCATATCCCACTTCACATATTCGATGTTGGCGCTCGAGAGGATATCGCTCATGCGCTCGAACAGGTAATCGCACACGTCCTGCCGGGACATATCCAGCACAAACTGGTACCGGCTGCGCACGCCGGGGCGGTTCTTCGGGCACAGGCGCCATTCGGGATGGGTGCGGTACAGGTCGCTGTCCTCGCTGATCATCTCCGGCTCAAACCAGATGCCGAATTTCATGCCCAGGCCGTTGATGCGGTCCACCAGTTTTTTCAGGCCGCCGTGGATTTTATTCTCGTTGACAAACCAGTCGCCCAGACCGGTGGTATCGCTCTCGCGCTTACCAAACCAGCCGTCGTCCATTACCAGCATCTCAATGCCGATCTTCGAGGCGTTTTTGGCGATCTGGTACAGCTTTTCCTCGTCAAAGTCGAAGTAGGTGCCCTCCCAGTTGTTGATCAGCACCGGGCGGTGCTTCAGCTTGTACTCGCCGCGGCACACATTGTGGCGGATCATGGTGTGCTGGCGCTGGCTGAGAACGGATAGCCCCTGCTCGCTGTACACCATCGAGACCACCGGCGTGGTAAAGCTGTCGCCGTCCTCCAGCAGCCAGCGGAAGGCCTGCGGATGCAGTCCCAGGGTCAGGCGGGTCTGGTTCAACTGGTCATACTCGCACTCCAAAAGGAAATTGCCGCTGTACAGCAGACTCAGGCCCACGCACTCGCCGCTGTCCTCGGTGGCGTCATGGTTGCACAGAATGGCAAAGGGGTTCTCGTGGTGGCTGGAGGCGCCGCGCACACTGTCCACCACCAGCTTGCCGTGGCGCACGGGGGTGCGCTCGGGGGCGCGCTCGAACACATGCCGGCCGTAAAAGCTGATCAGATCATAGTCGCCCCAGCGGAAATCCAGGCACGCCGACAGGGCGCGCTCCAGCTCGACCTGGCTGCCGGTGGCGTTGTGGATCACCGCGTGACGGGTGATGGCATCCAGCTTCTCAAAAACCGTATAGTGCAGGGTCACCTGCAGATGGGTGACCGGATCCTCCAGCAGGATGGAGAGGGTTTCGCCCTCCCCGCCGTTATCATACACATACGGCAGCCCCTGCGGCCGGACAGCCCCGGGGGAAACGGTGTGGGAGACATAGCGCAGGTCGCTCTCGCGGCTGCCGTCGTCGTTGACGGCGATCAGGCACGCGCTGCGGAAATCCCCGCTGCCGAAAGTGGAGTACTCCTGGGGCAGGGTGTCCACCGAGAAATTGCGGTCCATACCGGCTTCGTTGGGGTTGCCGGAAAAGCTGTATTCCACCGGGGTTACATGGGCGGACAGGTCCTCGTCATCGGCCACCTTCGCGCCGTAGTACAGGTGCAGCAGATAGCCGAAGGGCCCCACCTTCATCTGATAGGTGGAGTGGCGGGTCTGCAGGGTAAAAAGCTGTTTTTCCGAATTTACAATGATAGCCATCTTGTAATTCCCTCCATATCGGGGGCCGTTTCCCCCTTCTGTTTTCCAATGGATGAAAAAGGACCGGGCCGTTTTTTGAAAGCGCGGCCCCTTTCTTTTCATCTTAGCATAAAAAAATGGGACATACTATGGAGAATTCATGCAAAAGGCAGGATTATTCTGCCAGCGTGCCCGCCGTGCACAAAACCGTCACTCCAAACCCCGGCAGCGAGACCGCCGAGACGGGGTCGCCGGTCAGGGCATCGGTAAAGCCATCGGGCAGAGACAGCATCTGCTCCTCCTCCCCGTAGTTCTGCAGGAACAGGAAATCCTGCTCCTCCCCCTGGCGGCGGGTGGCGATCACTCCATGGGGCAGCGGTTGGTCCAGCGCCCGCGGCAGGGCGAGATCCCGGCTGATCATCTCATAGAGATCCCGAAGGAAGGCAAGATCCGTGCGGGCCGCCAGATAGTAGGCCTTTCCTTTTCCAAAATCATTCACCGTCAGCGCCGGGGTGCCCTGATAGAAATCGCGGCCGTAGCGGGCCAGTACCCGGGCCCCCTGTTCGTTAACAATGGCGCACAGCTCACTGACGCGATAGCTGTTTTCGGGCAGGCGGGCGTCTTTTTCGGGCAGCAGCGTGTTCTCCTCCCCGTCGTACAGGGCGTCTGTCTCCTCATTCCACAGGCCGAAAACCTCCATCATGCCCTGTCCCGGCACGCCGCCCAGGCAGCACAGGTCGGTTTCGTCCACAATGCCGCTCCAGTAGGTCCCCACCAGTGTGCCGCCGTTTTCCACAAACCGGCGCAGCTTTGTGGAAAAACCGGCGCGGTACAGGTAGTTCATGGGGGCGATCAGCAGCTTGTACCGGTCAAGACTCATGGTCATATCCACCAGATCCGCCGCAATCCCCTTCTCCCACAGGGCCCGGTGGTGCATCAGCACCGTATCGAGATAGTGCAGTCCGCCGTTGCGGGGGCCCTTGGCGTCCTCCACGGCCCAGCGGTTTTCCCAGTCATACAGCACCGCCGCCTGGGGCTGAACCCGGGTGCGGTACAGTTTTTCATCCAGCTTCTGCAGAACCTCTCCGGTTTCGGCCACATCGCGGAATACCCGGGTGTTCCCCTCCCCATTGTGGTCCACCACCGCACCGTGGAATTTTTCAAACGAGCCGCGGCTTTTGCGCCACTGGAAATACTGCACCGACTGGGAGCCGTGGGCCACCGCCTGCATGGAAGAGAGCAGGTGCATGCCGGGGCGCTTTAACTTGCTGACCGGCTGCCAGTTGGTCATGCTGGGGGTGCTCTCCATCAGCAGCCAGGGCTCGCGCTTGATCGAGCGCATCAGGTCGTGGTTCGCCGCCGCGAAGGCCGCCACGGACAGGTTGTCCCCGTTGTGCCACCAGGGATAGTTGTCCCACGAGATCACATCCAGCTCCGGCCCGAACCGGAAGTAATCCAGCCCGTCGAAAAAGCCCATCAGATTGGCGGTAACCGGGATGGAGGGCTCCATCTGCCGGAGGGCGCGGATCTCTTCCTTCATGAAATCCACAGTCTGGAAGGTGGTAAAGCGCTTCCAGTCCAGGTTCAGCCCGTGGAGGGTGCTGTCGCCGTTTTCAAGCGGCGGGTCGATCTGATCCCACGAGGTATAGGTGTGGCTCCAGAAATCGGCCCACCAGGCGTGATTCAGCTTTTCCAGGGTGCCGTACTTCTCCCTGAGCCAGTCGGTAAAGGCCGCCCGGCACAGCGGGCAGTAACAGGCGCCGCTGTACTCGTTGCTGATGTGCCACAGAATCACCGCGGGGTTCCCGGCAAAATGCCGGGCCAGCCGGGTGTTGATCGCCCGCACCTTCTCCCGGTAAACCGGCGAAGTCATGCAGTGGTTGTGCCGGTCGCCGTAGGCATTGCGCACGCCGTTGGCGGCCACCCGCAAGACCTCGGGGTATTTTTGGGCCATCCACCGGGGCCGCGCGCCGCTGGGGGTGGCCAGCACCGTATAGATGCCGTTTTCATACAACCGGGCGACGATCCGGTCCAGCCAGGAAAAATCGTACACCCCCTCCTCGGGTTCCAGATGGCTCCAGGCGAAAATGCCCATGGATACACAGTTGATATGGGCCTTCTTCATCAGCTCGATATCCTTTTCCAGTACCTCGGGATAGGACAGCCACTGCTCGGGGTTGTAATCGCCGCCGTGCAGCAGGTGGGGATAACGGGGGGTGACAGCGTTCATGAGAAAAAACTCCTTTTCAAAAGCAAGAATGCGGGATTACGGACGGCGGCCGGTGCGCTCGAACAACTCGTCGACACAACCGGCAAGGGGCGTGAACGGGATAGGATCCGGATTTTGAAGAAACGCAAAGGCGTACGCCATATGGCAGGCAGCCGCACCCGGCAGGGTATCCTCGTCGATATCAAAGCCCGGCTTGTGGCAGTCGATGGTGATGCCCTTTTCCTCGTTGCGGATGCTGTAGAACAGGAAAAAGGACGGATACAGCTTGCTGTAATAGGCGAACGATTCGCTGCCCATCATGGCATCCCAGGGCTGCACGCGGGTTTCTCCCAGCGCCTGGGTCAGGGCACGGCGGGCAATTTCGTAGCACGGGTGGGAATTGACCACCGACAGCCCCGGGCGGGAAATCCGCTTTTCGGCGGTGCAGCCGTACAGGGCACAGCAGCTGTCCACAATGCGGTGGATGCCGGCAAACAGTGCTTCTCCGGCCCCGGTTTCGTGATAGAACCGGGCCGTGCCGGAGAACTGCAGGGTATCGGGGATCACATTGCCCGCTTGTCCGGCATGGACACAGCCGATGGACAGCGTGGCGGGCTGGTACGGGTCCACCGCCTGCAGGCGCAGCTGGGACAGGGCGGTGCTGATGGCCGCAAAGCAGTCGATGGGATTATGGCACAGGCTGGGCATGCTGCCGTGGCCGCCGCTGCCGTGCAGGGTGACGGAAAAGCCGATATTACCGGCCTGCAGGGGGCCGTCCGTCAGCAGGGCGGCGCCGGTGCGGCCACCGGCCAGTACGTGCAGTCCAAAACAGCCGTCCACCCGGATATGATGCTCTTCGATGTATTTTAAGAGATAATAGAGGTTGCCGCCCCCCTCTTCTCCGCGCTCGAAGCAGAAAATGATGTCGCCGGGGACCTCCTCCCGGTGCTCCCACAGGATTTCCGCCGCCGTCAGCAGGCAGGCGGTGTGGGCATCGTGGCCGCAGGCGTGCTGAACGCCGGGCACAAGGCTGACGCAGGTTTTGGGGGCTTTTGCGTTGTTTGGGTCCTCCTGAATGGGCAGTGCGTCGCAGTCGGCGCGCAGCAAAATGGTCTTTCCCCCGTTTTTTCCGGTGTGCAGAAAGCCCAGCACCCCGCCGTTTTCCACCACCACATGGGGAATGCCGGCCTGGGTCAGGCTCTCGTCAATATAGCGCACGGTGTTTATTTCCTGCCCGGTCAGCTCGGGGTGCCGGTGCAGGTACCGGCGGTGGTGCAGCAGCGTTTCCTTTTTCTGTTCGCACAGCGGCAGAAAATCCATGAATGGTGTCTCCTCTCTGCTCCTTTTTTCTTTATTGTATCACAGTTTGGGAAAAAGGAAAGAAAAAAGAACCCGCACCGGCCAAAAAGGCAGATGCGGGTTCCCCCAAAAACTTTTTATTCGTTTACCAGCAGGCGGCCGCCTTCGATGACCTTTACATCATCAAAGTAAACGGTGGGCTCCAGCGTGACGAAGTCAATATGGGACGGGGCTTTGATTACACCGCCGAAGGAGGTGTTGGTCCCAAAGGCCACATGGACCGATGCGTAAATCTTCTCGTCCTCCAGAATCACGCCGGTCAGCTTGGCCATGGGGTTGGTGCCGATGCCCAGCTCGCCCACGCTGCGGGACAGCTCGTGTTCCGGGATCATCGCCTCGACCTTCGCGGCGTTTTTGCCCTCAATCTTCGTGATCCGGCCGTTCTCGATGGTGAACACGATGGGATCGGTGGTCATCTCGCCGTCCAGCACGATGTTGCCGATGCAGTAGGTGCCGTTGGTGGTTCCCTCCAGCGGAGCGGTATAGGCCTCGCCGCTGGGCAGGTTGCCGGATTCACCGGGGTTCAGATACACGCCCTTGCTGGGTACGCCGGCGCGGCCGGTGATATCCAGGTGAAGCTCGTGCCCGCCCAGGGTGCAGACGCGCACATGGTTGGTTTTGGTGAGAAGCCGGGTGTATACCTCGGTAATGCGGGCCACTTCCCTGTAATCGGCCTTGATCGGGCCCTCACTGAACATGGCCTCGGTAATGCCGGGCATGGTGGCGATGCGGGCACCGTTTTTGGCGGCGTTGATGCGGGCGTTGGTGTGGGTGATGGAATCGCAGGTGGGGGCGATCACCACGTCGGCCTCCATCATGGCGGCGGCTACGGCCGCCGGGGGTTCCTGCCCGGAAACGCCGCAGACGGGAATCTGCATCAGAACCGGTTTGGCACCCAGGTCCTTGGCGGTCTCGTACAAAGCGGTGCCCAGGGGCAGCTTTTCGTCGTCCGTCAGGATCAGTACGCGCTCGCCTTCCTTCAGGCCCATGCATTTCTCGTAAATAATCTCGCACCCGGTGCGGAATTTGGGATCCATTGCCATTGTCTTTCTTCCTCTTTTCTGCGATTGATAGGGGTCAGATTTCACCGGGCTTTCGCTCGATATCCGACAGGATTTCCGCCGCTACGCAGGCGGTCAGTGTGCGGGGCAGCAAAACGGGCAGGCCGCTGGCTTTCCCCACCAGTGTTTTCATGTGCTGGGTAAAGCCCATGCAGTCCAAACACACGAACTGGGCGCCGCTGTCCCGCAGGGACAAGGCCGCCCGCTCGATCAACGCGGGGTCGCCATAGGGCGAAGCGGAGACGACCACCGGGGTGACCCCCGCGGCCTTCCAGCGCTGTTTCCCCTCCTCCACCTGATCGGGGTCGGGGACGATGACGGCGATTTTTCCGCCGTCGGCCAGTTGGGCGGCGGTAAAGTTAAAGATCTTCTGGGGCAGCAGCAGCGGAACCCGGTGGGCAAATTTGGGGAACGAGCCGGTGCACAAAAGCAGAATGGCATCAGCCCCCTCCTCCTCGGCTTTCCCGATGCAGGCCTGCAGCAGCGGATTTACGCAGCGCCCGGCAAACTTTGCCTGGCGCCCGTCGCGCATACGCGAGACCAGCACCTCGTCCCCCTGCAGGGGGCTGAACTGCTCAGTCACCTCCTGCAGGGTATAGGGATCCAGTGCGCCGTACTCCACCATCTCGATATCCTGCGGCAGCCGGCTGCGCACATCGTCGGTCATGTCCACCCGGGGGGACTGGCCAATGGTAATCACGGCGAGTTTTTTCTTCTTCATGGAAAAGCTCCTCTCAAGCCGCCCGTTCTCAGGGACGGGTGCGCTCGATGCTCGACAGGATCTCGGCCGTGACAGCCGATACCAGGGTGCGCGGCACCAGCACCGGCAGGCCGCTGGCCCGCTCGGCCACGGTCTTCATGCGCTGGGTAAAGCCCATGCAGTCAAAGCAGATGAACTGGGCGCCGCTGTCCCGCAGAGAGGCGGCCACCTGCTCCAGATGGTCGATCTGATCCATGCTGGGATAGGACGAAACCACGATGGGATCCACCCCCGCGGCCTTCCAGCGCTTGATGCCGTCCTCCACCTGGTCGGGATCGGGCAGGATGACGGCGATTTTTCCGCCGTCGGCCAGCTGGGCGGCGGTGGAGTTCAGAATCAGCTGCGGCAGGATCAGGGGGACGTGGTGTTCAAAATGGGGGAATTCACCGGTGCACTGCAGCAGAACGGCGTCGGCCCCATCCTGCTCGGCGTCAAAAATGCGCTGCTGCAGCCGGGGCACGATTTTTTCCTCGCCCAGCCGCACACCCACGCCGCAGGCGCCACCCACCAGCACCCCGTCACCGGGGCCGGGGGCATAATCGCGCTCAATCTCCTCCAGGGTCAGCCCGTCCAGCGCGCCGTACTGCATGATCTCGATATCCTCCGGCAGGCGCGTGAGCATATCGTCGTTTTCCTTCAGGCAGGGCCTCTGTCCGATGGACAGGATGGCCAGTTTCCTTTTTTTCATCGGGGTGGTCTCCTTTCCGGATTATGGGAATTTGGCCGGCTGAAGCAGCCGGCCAAACCAAACGATATTATTCCGTTTTGCCCATGGTCATGAAGTGGTCCATCGGCCCGTACAGTTTGTTAAGCAGCGCCAGCTCCTCGGGATTATAGAAGCTGCACTTGCCCTGGGTGTAATATTTCGCCACTTCCACAGCGTAGCGGGCCGCGCTCTCCACGTCATTGCCGTGGGAAGCGCCGGTGGCACAGCCGGCCACAGCCTGCTCGACGGTAATGGCCACGCCCACCACGGGGGCATGGGTGGCGGTGGCGGGCTGCAGAATGCTGTTCAGATGGTGCAGGCCATTGCCATAGGGGGTGATATCCTGCTGGGCCAGGGCGAACACGGCGGGCATTTTTCCGGTCACGCGGATCATCGTCTCCACCAGGTCATCGCTGACGGCCAGAATGTAGCCGTCCTTCACCGTGGGGGAGATGGCAAAACCGTTGACATTGATGATCTTGTTGCCCTTGGTGGTGTCGATGGTCAGAATGGCGTCCATGCGGGGGTCTACCTCGTACTTGTTCATGGCCACCATGTCGATGGGCGAGCCCATAAACGGCACGGGGTCGTGCGGGGCCGTGGGGGCATGGGGGCAGATGTGGGTGCAGATGATGGTGTCGCCCGGCAGTACATCGCCGTTCTTCTTCATTTCAGCCAGCTTCAGACCGGCAGTCAGAGCGGCCAGCGCACCGTCGCCGTCCGAGACAAAGCCGATCATTTCCGGACGGGCGCCCAGCCCGCCCAGGCGGCCGATGATGCCCATGGTGGGAGCGGTGCCGCCGCTGGATTTGCCGTTGGTGCCCTTGATCAGGATGCAGATGCAGTCAGTGGTGCCCTTCTTGCCGTTATCGTCGGTGCCTTCTACGGTGTGGACGGTTACTTCATCCGCGCCGCGCTCCAGCATCAGTTTTTTCACTTCTTCGCCGCAGGCCTGGGGACGATCCAGCATGTCGAAAAGTTCCAGCATTTGTTTGTAAAGCATGATTCAAATTCCTCCTGTTGATGAATCCATAAAAATAGTAATAGGTAGAAAAAACAGAAAAGCGGCGGGTTTTTGTAAAAACCCGGCGACTTCTCCATTATACAGCAAAATCCCGATTTTACCAGAGCGATTTGCCGATAATTTTCTCCGCCTCGCGGAAAGAGGCTTCTTCGCGCATTCCCTCGCCCAGAATCAGCTCGCTGCGGGGGACGGAGACCACCGTGACCTGCCGGCCGTTCTGAATCTGCGCGCTGGACAGCACCTCGCCGGTCTCCCGGTCCAGGGTGACCATCAGATCCGGGAAGGTGGCCAGGCGCTTTCCGTTCTTTTCGGCGCACATGTACTCGTTCCAGAAGGTCAATTCGCACCCGTCCACCGTTAGAGCGCCCACGTCGTACCCGCCGCGGGTGGTCAGGGTGTATCCTTCCACGCACCCCTGCGCCAGAACGGATAGGGTGAACAGCGAGGAGAGACCCTTCAGAATCTCCTCTCCGCTGCCCTCATGCTGCAAAAAGATTTTTCCCACGCCGATGGCCTGCCGGATAGCGCCGGGGGCCCCGTGCTTTTTCACATAGCCGGCCTGCACCCCGTTGCGCAGCACGGCCACCAGGCCGCCGGCTTCGTCCGCCGCCAGGCGCACCAGATGGGACACCACATCCATGGGCCCGGCGGCACACAGCTCGGTGGAAAGACCCAGGGCCGGGTTGCCGCCCGCAGCCGCCTGTACGCTGACAAACCCGGGAACCTGCCCCAGTCCCATACTGCCCATCTGGCCCGTGGGATGAGCCCGGCCGTTGCAGGGGGCATCCACCAGGGGAATCCCTGTCAGGGCCGAGAGCAGCCAGCCGTTGGCCGTGCTGCCGCCGCCGTTTTCACAGGTGATGATGCCCTGTACCGGCAGCCCGCGGCCGGTGTACAGCTCCATAGTGCGGCGCACCTGGTCATTGTCGGCATAGCCGTTTTTGGCGGCCGGGGCGCCCACCATCGAAGCAGTGGCCAGCAGGGCGTCCTCGGGCAGGGCCTCGATGGGCAGCAGCGTCAGGGGCTTGCCGCAGGAGAGCACATCCTGCACGGTTTTCAGGCCGCCCCGCAGGCCGCCGCCTCCGCCGCCGCCGAGAAAGGCGCCGCCGTATACGGCCGCACGCATGGTGGGCTCGTCCATCTGAATGGGAGAAGGGGTCAGGCACATGGGAAAATCCTCCTTGGCTCTTTTGTTTTGCGCAAATTCCTTTTCCTTTAATATAGTAAAACAGCAGGGCGGTAAAAAAGGAAAGCCCGCCGGGGAAAGAACGGCTTTGCGCACAGCCGGCATTTTCTCCCTTATTATAGAGAAGAGAGCGGGGAATGACAACCCCTTTTGGAAGGGGAAATCCATTTTCCTGCAAGCCGGGCTGCCCTCAAAAATCACGCCGCGAAAAAAAGGGGAGAAATCCATCGGGCAGGGCGGGTGCGGGGTGAGGAACGTGAAAGTGCATGGAAAAACGCATCTTTATTCGTGCATTTTGCCAGTGGGAGAAGGAGAAGAGGACGAAAAAATTCGCAAGAATCCGGTTATAGGGAAGGAGAAAAGTACCATAGCTATTTTTTATGCGGTTTTTTGCATTTTTTGCCGTTTTCCATGTGGAGAAGAGGAAACGGACAGATAAAAAAAGAAGGAACCATGCCGGTTTTTGTCAATTGTCACAAAAACGCGAAGGACGGTAAATATGAATTTTGGGAGTG
>JBJEQH010000242.1:0-5581 GCA_051881655.1 Candidatus Heritagella sp.
GTTGTATAAATATGAATAGATTTCATGTCGTTTTTTGTTGGTTTATAGTGAAATTATAACAAATATTTTGATGGATGTACAACAAATGTTTTTTCTCTGCTCACAAATTCCATTTGTTCCCTCCCATTTTTGAAAGGATTCTGCCATGACTGAGAACCATCCCTCCCTGGAATATTTTATCGTGATTGCCAAACACAAAAGCCTGACCAAGGCCGCCGAAGAATTATTCGTCACACAGCAGAATTTGAGCTCCTACCTGAAACGCCTCGAAGACTACTATCAGATCCCGATTTTTACCCGAAAGCCAAAATTTGAATTGACCGACTTTGGGAAAAGGCTTTTGGACTGCGCACAGCGCATTCAGGGCATCTATCAGCAGATCGATTCCCTGGCCAAGGGCTTTGGCGAGGAATTCGAGCTCCGCCTTGGCTGCCGCTCTGCCCAGCCGACGGACTTTGTCACACTGCTTCCGTTCACGGAATATCAGCGAAGCCATCCCCACGCCCGGTTTTCTTTCACCGAATTTTCCAATTCCGATGGTCCAAAGGCCGTGGAAGCCGGAGAAATGGATTTTGCTGTTACCAGTTACCGGCTCCCTTTGTCCGATAATCTCACCCGTGTGACACTTTCCGTCCACCCCTGTTATGCCATGCTGCACAAAGACCTGATCATGGCCCATTTCCCGGATACCTACGAAGAAAACATCCGGAAGTGGAAACACGGCGTTGCCCTTGTGGAACTGCGCGGCGTGCCCTATTTCCGCCTGACCCGGAAGAAATATCACCCCTCCCGTGATATGCAGGAACAGTACCTTCGGGATCATGATCTTCTCGGCGACATGCTGGGAGAATGCTTCTCCCGAAACGGCGCACTGACCATGTGCCGGATGGGATTGTGCTATTTCGTTACGGCCGACCCTGAGCCGGAATCGGATGATTTCTTCAGTTTTCCAGTAATAGATCCGCCGGAGATGCAGAATCTGTACTGCTATACCAATCCCAACCTCTTGGTCAACCCCCATCTCCAGGAATTCTGGGATCTGATCTGCTCGGTCAGCGTAAACTCTCAGAACGATCATCCCTGATACGGATTCTCTTTTAAAATAATTGATCACCCCGGATGGAACATTTACTGTGAAAGCAACCGTTTTTCCAATGGTAAAAGACACGCAGGCCGCCACGCGTAGGGGGCGGCATCCCTGACGCCCCTTTTGCATGCAGCACATTTTGCAAGAAGCTGAAATCGTACCGTAAGGGGCGTCAAGGATGCCGCCCCCTACGCATGGTTGCCTTAGTGTCTTCTGCTAATGAGAAAACGGTTACTTTCATAGTAAAAAAGGAACATTTTTATACTGAACTTCTTAAAGACATTTTCATTGCCCGAAGGGCAAAAAGTACCTATAAGACGAGCTTTTGTGATCTCTTTCCTTATAAATCACAAAAGTATACTTTAATCAAAGATTAGTATTATAAGAAATAGTATGAATCTGCCTTTCAACATAAAAAGCTCAGGCCGCGTCAAAGCTGCCTGAGCTTTTCCCTTCGTTTTCGCTTGTCCCATTACCCGGAAATGGCCGATTTTATCACTTCCAAAGCCCGGTTGATTTCTTCCCTGATCTCTTTCTTTCCATTCCCAATGGCGAAGAGGGACTGGTCTATGCTGCCTTTCACAGGGATTGCCGCAACCGAATCCAGCCGGAAATGGAAAATATCGCTGTAATAAAAGAAACTGATCCCATACCCCTGCCGGACCCAGGCCATGACATTGGTCCGGGACAGCTTGCTCTTGGAATCCGGATAGTATTCTATCATCTGAGGCATCGGGAGCCCTTCCTTTTGGCACAGCTCCTTCAAAGTCAGCAAGATCAGATTGGAACCGGTAAAGATCTTTTCCCCGCACAGGTCCTTGAGTTCAACGCTTTCCCTTCCGGCCAGCGGATGGTCTTTCGGGAGCAGCGCCAGAAAACGATCTGGATAAACCGGAATTTTTAGTTTCGCTTCCGCAAAGCAATCATAATCATGGGAGATAATCAGATCCGTCTCATCTCTTTTCAGGGCTTCCCACGCTGCCTGCGGATCTTTTTCCCCCAGAAGGACAATCTCTTTCCGCTTTCTTTCCCGCTCATGCGCATCCACCGCAAGGTTCAGATCCAAAAGGTCCCGTCCCGGAATCAGCGTAAAGCGAACGCATATTTTATGTTCCGCCCTTTTCATCTCCAGACAGAGCGCATTCCACGCTTCCTCCTGGGAAGACAGATAACCATGCAATAGTTTTCCTGCCTCCGTCATGGCAGCACGTCTCCCATTTTTCTTTAACAGTTCTACCCCCAGTTCGTCCTCTAACCTGGCGATTGCTTTGGATACTCCGGACTGTGACAGATAATGATTCTCTGCCACTTCCTGGAATGTGTTTCCTTCACAGATCTCCTGAAAACACCTCAGCGTATGCGTATCCATACCGTTTCTCTCCCTTCCGACGGATTCCATTATATCATATTTTCGCTGGAATGAGAAGCATTAATTCCTCTGAGTCATCAATTTGTTTCAGAAATCAAATTGATTTCTCCCAGGATCCGCCGATATACTGTTATGGATACTGATATTCAATTAATAAAAATGCTTATCGACTGTTAACGCAGCAAAACGATCAATTATCGCACAATCCATCGTTTCATTTCGCACCCATCGTAGGGCGGGGTTATGACCCCGCCGAGCAGGTTGGAAACGCAGTCTGGCAAGATAGACGCAAATATGCAAAATCGTAAGTGCGTCGGCGGGGCCAAGCCCTACGATGGATGACACTTTTTTAAGAAATTGTATGAAATGCCGGATCAGACAAATGTGGAATGATCCGAGATCCAAAAAAGGAGAATGCGTTGTGCTTACGAAACTCTATCCAACAGTTCAATTCAAGAAAAAAACCTGGGAAATCGACGAATTTGACGCTGCCAGCATCTTTCTTCTGGAGGGAACCGAAAAAGCCATGCTGATCGACTGCGGCATGGGCATTGGCGACCTGAAGGGTGCCGTTGAGATGATCACCGGCAAGCCCCTGATTGTTGTCATCAGCCACGGTCACATCGACCATACCGGAAATGCCAGACAATTTTCCGAGATCTGGATGAATCCCAAAGACCGGAATGCGCCGATCCCTCAGAATATCGAGCGCCGCCGCCTGGATACCCGCCGGATTGCCGCACGTCAGAAGGGCTCCATCGGCGGCGCGTATTCCATGTTCAAGCTGTATCCTTTCGATATCGATGAAGATATCCGGGAACCCGGCGCCGATGAACCCATGCCTGTGATTCACGACCTGTATGACGGTCAGGAATTTGATCTCGGCGGCGGCCGCATCGTGACTGCCTACGACTGTCCCGGACATACCGCCGGAGAAATGATGTTCCTGGATCATCAGACCCGATCCCTGTTCTGCGGCGATGCCTTGAATTATAATCTCGGTGTTTTCCGCACCCCGGTAGAAACCACCTTAAAATATCTCAAGCGCATGCAGTCCCTCTCCGACCAGTATGATGGTATCTATAACGGGCACCATGATTTTCGTCCCCTTGGCTGCCCACTGGAACCTGACTGCCTGCCGAATGCCATCGCCATCCTTGAGGATGCGCTTGCCGGACACATCGCGCCCTGCGATATTCCAAGCTTCTGGGGAGAAGAGATCATTCTCACCAACAAAGGAAGAACCGATTACAGCACAACTGCTCCTCAAATGTACAAGGGTGCCCCGCAGCCTGCTGCGAAAGTCGTTCTTCGGCGCGGCCGCAATTTTCTCACGATCGATCCTGAGAATCTCTTCGCTTCTGATAATCCATAAGCCGCAAAACGGCAGAAAGGACAACCAATGGTAAACCCTTATTACACTTATGAAGGCATTCGTGTCTGGGAAGACAATGCCTGGGATGATGTTGTCAGCTGCATTGCCCCATTATGCCGCTGGATCGAAGAAAAAAACAAAGCGCAGAACAAGTGTCTTGTAAGCCCCGGTGGAGAAGGCGACGCACCGAAAGGCTTCAACTACAAAGCCATCGCCCCCGAAGAGGAGGCCTACTGGTCCGGGAAAAAAATGGACTATTTTGCATGCGGTCTCGGCGGTGTCGCCCTCATCCCCGCAGAACGCGGCTGCGGGAAAGAGCCGGAGATCCTGTGTGTTCTGACGCAGAACAAAAAAACCAGCCCCACCCGTATTCATGATATCCTTGCCTATAACAAAGATCTCTGCGAAATGGCTTCCAGGGATCGAATCGCGCTCATCTTCGCGCCGTCGGACGGTCGGGACGACACCGACAACTATACCCAAATCCTCCAGGAGATCTGCAGCCTTGCTCATCTGAAAGGGGAAAAAATCTGGCTGGATGTCTCTGCCGTATACGAAAACGGCCTGTCACTGAAGACCGTTCCCGGCTTTGCTTTAAGGGACCCGAAGAACGGCGTCGTGGCCGATCCCAACAGTGCGGTCGTGAAAATCGGCTCGCTTTCCGTTCCCTGTCTCGATATCACCAAACTCTGGTATGAACGGACCTGTCAGATGTATACCATGGGGCATCTGGGGCGGGCCACCAACGGCGGCCTGGATCCGATGCGTTTGGCCCACAGTCAGATGGGCAAACGGATGGCGGAATTCATGTGCCTTGAGCATGATTTGGAGTCTCCCGATGATCCCCGTTTCCAGGCGTATTTTGAAAAACGCGGCCTATCTGTTGCATTTCACCGGCACGCTTACGACCAGTGGATCAGTGTTGTTCCGAAGTGTGCCCCGGAGCGCCCTGAGATCCGGCTTCCGCTTGTGGTCTGTATTCAGGATATTCCCAGCGCCACTGTACACAGCCCGCTGGTGGCCCTCGGCCAGTACAGTGGCTTCCTGGATCTGGCCGGTCAGGGAGACTGCTGCCTGATGTTCTTCTGTATGGAGCAGCTGGAGGATTTTGATATCCTGCCGGACCTTCTGAAGGACTACGCGGATCAATACCCGGCAGATTTGACCCGGGTTTACGCCGTCGGCCACAGTCATAACGGCGGCTTTGCTTCCCAACTCTCCCGCCGGTTCCCCCAGCTGCTGGCCGGTATCGGTACGCTGGGGAACCGCTCCGGCTTTATCCCCGGCTCGGAGATGGGGCCCCAGACCCAAGCCGTTGAAGACGCGGAAATCGAATTCATGCGGGAGCATGTGGATGTTCCCACCATCAATGTCTGCGGTTCCGTTGAGGTTGCCTGCGAATATCCGATTTACCGCGATGATCCCGGTAAATCCTCCGACGAAAAACTGCGTCACTATAATCGCCGGATGTACGCCTACCGCTGCAGGGAATTCACAAAAGAAGACATCGAAAAAGCCAGGACCAGTTCCGACTATACAGAGCGATTCCTTGGCGTCCCTGCGGACAAAACAGAGTGCCTGTATCTGGACGGCGTCGAAAATTTTATCGCCGATTACAGAAATAGCGACGGAAAGTATCACCTCCGCCAATTGGTCATCGGCAACCTTCCTCATACCGTATCTCCTCTGATGTGTGATTTGGTCTTCAGTTTTCTCCGCCGCTTTGCCAAAGACAGAGAAACCGGAGAAT
>JBJEQH010000243.1:0-5561 GCA_051881655.1 Candidatus Heritagella sp.
GGGGGCATTGGCCGGTAACCGGTTTTCTGCTGGCGGTGACCATTCTGCAGAGCGCGGCATATGGGGCGTTCTGGCTGTACTGCCGCCGTACGGCGAAAGGCGGTGCGGCATGAAAACCATGCTGTTTCTGGCCTATGTCCCGCGGGAAGGGAGCTGCACGGGGTCACAGGTGCGTCCCCGGAAGATGGAACAGGCATTTTGTTCGCTGGGATACCGGGTGATCAGCCTGTGGGGAGAGCCCGGCAGTGCCTGGCGCCGGGCCGAAATCCGGCGCTTTTCCGACCGGATCCGGCGGGAATCGCCCCTTTTCTGCTATGCGGAGGGGCCGTCGGGCCCGCTGTTTTACAGGGAAGAGCGGAAACTGCTGCACGAGATTGCGGTGGAACGGGGGATCCCCATCGGCTGGTTTTATCGGGATGCCGCCTGTTTTTACCCGGAGGTTTGGGCGGGGCGGCCGCTTTTGGACCGGATAAAGCAGTATCCCATTCGCTTTGGCACCCGGGAGGAGCAGCGCTGGCTGGAAAAAAGGGTGGCTCTCTTTTTTGTACCCACTCAGTCCTTTGCCGTGGATCGGGGGCTGTCCCCGTTTCTTCCCCTGCCGCCGGGGAGCGATGCCCTGCGGGCAGGATTTTCTCCCACGGAGCCGCGGGGAAAGCGGTGCATTTATGTGGGCGGCCTTTCCCACCGGTATGGGACCGACCTGATGCTTGGCGCCTTTGCCCGGCTGAACCGGCAGGGGGAGTACCCGCTGACCGTGGTGTGCCGCCCCGGTGAAACAGAGGCGTTGCGGCCGTTTCGCGGGAACAGCTGGCTGACGGTCTGTCATGAACAGGAGAGAGGCCTGGCAGCGCTGTACGAAAAGCAGGATCTTGCCCTGTACCCGCTTCGTTCCGGGGCATATCAGCAGCTGGTTTTCAGTGTGAAAATCCCGGAATATCTGGCAAACGGCCTGCCGGTCGCGGCTGTTTACAGCCGGGAGACCGCCGCTTTTCTGCAGAAGTGGGGGATTGGACGGTGCTGTGAGGACCGGGAAGAGGCGTTCGCCGGTTTGGTGCGCGATATGCTGGAAAACCGGCGGGAATATCGGAATATGACAGAGCGGATTGCGCTCTGTGTAAAAAATAATCAATGGAAGGATCGGGCCCGGCAGGCGGCGGATGCGCTGCAGCCGGCCTGTGGAAAGAGGGAATCAACGTGAGAATTGCATTTGTTTCTGCCGGTCAGTCGGTGCATACCGTCAAATGGGTGAACGCCCTGGCAAAGCGCGGCCATCAGGTCAACCTGATCTGCCTGCCCAATCACAAACCCGATAAGAATGCCCTGCATCCGGATGTAAAGGTGACGCTGCTGCCCGACGGCGGCCAGCGCGGCTACATCAGCAATGCCGGTGCGCTCCGCCGGGCGGTTGTGGAGTTCGACGCCGAGATCGTGAATGTGCATTATGCCAGCGGGTATGGAACGCTGATGCGCCGCTCGAAGGTGCATCCCACGATTCTCTCGGTGTGGGGGTCGGATGTGTACGATTCCCCGGAGGTCAGCCCCCTGTTTAAAAAGATGGTGGCGAAAAACCTGAACGCCGCCAATGCGGTGGCCTCTACCAGCCATATTATGGCGCAGCGCGTGCATGATTTCTTTGAATATGACAAGGAGATTACCGTCACGCCCTTTGGGGTGGATACCACCCTGTTCCAGCCCGCCAGGGAGAAGCACGAGGGCTTTGTGGTGGGCTGTGTAAAAGCACTGGAAGAGAAGTATGGTCTTCCGTACCTGATCCGCGGGTTCGGCCTGTTCCTGCGCTCCCTTCCGGAGGAGGAACAAAAGCAGGTTTCCCTGCGGATTTACGGCAAGGGCAGCCAGGAAAAGGCCCTTGCCTCCCTGATTCAGCAGCAGGGGCTGACCGGTTCGGCCCAGCTGTGCGGTGAGATTGCCCAGGAAAAAGTGCCCGCGGCCCTGCAGCAGATGGACGTCTGTGTGCTGCCCAGCATCAATAACAGCGAGAGCTTCGGAGTTGCGGCTGTCGAGGCCATGTCCTGCGGGCTGCCCGTGATTGCCGGAGACGTGGATGGGTTCCGCGAGACCGTGGAGGATGGGAAGACCGGCTGGCTGATCCCCGTGGAAAACGATCAGGCTGTATGCGAGGCTCTGCAGCGCGTGTATGCCATGTCGCCGGTGGACCGGGAACAGATGGGCCTGCTGGGGAGAGCCCGTGTGCGCCGGCTGTATGATATGCAGGAGAATGTGGATACCATGCTGGCTCTGTATCAGGAGATCAGCCGCAAATACTATAAGCCCCGCAAAAAGAAAAAGCCGTTTGCCGAAAAGCTGGCGGATTTTCTGGGCGGCCCCAAAGAGGAGAATACCACCCCGAAGAAAAAATGAGCGGAACTGGCCTTCTTTTGCTGGTGCAGCGAAACCGAAGAAATTCGGATCAAAACAGAAAACGGCCTTCCCCATGGGGGAAGGCCGTTTTTTATGAACAGGGAAAATCAGAATTTGCCGGTATCCGGATCGGGCGTTTCCCCGCAGCAGTCGGTCATGGCGGCGATAGCGGCGACATCTCCTTCATCCAGCGAGAAATCGAACACATGGGTGTTGTCCACAATCCGGGCGGGGGTTACGGATTTGGGCAGGGGCAGATAGCCCATCTGCAGGCTCCAGCGGATGCACACCTGCGCGACCGAGCGGCCGTATTTATCGGCGATGGCCTTCATTTCCGGCACTTCGAAAATGCGCCCGTTGCCCAGGGGGCTGTAGGCCTCGCACAGAATCTGATGCTCCCGGCACCATGCGGTGACCTCCGGCTGGGTTTCGCCGGGACAAAGGCGCAGCTGGTTGACCATCGGGACCACCGTGGCCGTCTCCATCAGAGCCTCCATGTGATGTACACGGAAGTTGCTGATGCCGATGGCGCGGATCTTCCCGGCCTTGTACAGGTCCTCCATGGCGCGCCAGGTCTCGGCATTGTTGTGCTGCCAGTTGTCGCGGAACCGGGCGGGATTCGGCCAATGGATCAGATACAGATCCAGATAGTCCAGCCCCAGTTTTTCCATGGACTTGTGAAAGGCCTCGATCGTCTCGTTATAGCCGCGCACATCGTTCCACAGTTTGGTGGTGATGAACAGGTCCTCGCGCTTTACGCCGGAAGCCCGGATTCCCCGGCCCACGCTGGCCTCGTTGCCGTAAATGGCGGCGGTATCAATGTGGCGGTACCCGGCTTCAATGGCGGTGCGGACCGAATTTTCGGCCATATCGCCGTCGGGCGTTTTCCAGGTGCCAAAGCCCACGCAGGGGATCTGCACACCATTATGAAGGGTATAGCTGTCGGTTAATTGATTCATTGACATTGCCTCCTTTGCAGTGTGGTTCCCGCCGGCCGGGAACCTCTTTTAGTATAAACTTTGTTTCCATACTTTGTCAACAATCTTCCCGTCCCTCCTGTTCCGGAAAGGATTCTGCGCCGGCGAAAAAACGGCCTGTCTTTGGCGCCGCTTTTTCTGTGGAATCTTGACTTTCCTGTGGAAACCGGTATACTGAATGAAACAGGAAAAATGGGGGGAGAAAATCAATGATACGGGTGATTGCCAGCGATTTTGACTGGACCTTCGGGTCCTGGAAGGGGATTCCGCCGGAGAATCTGCGCGCCGTGCAGCGCTGGCGGAAGGCCGGAAATGTGTTCTGCATTTTGACCGGGCGTGAACCGCAGAGTGCGATTGATGTGCTGCAGCAATACGGAGGACAGTATGATTACCTGCTGGCCTCGTCCGGGACGGTGCAGATGGACCAGAATAATGCCATTCTGGCGGAAAAGCGGCAGCACAGCGGCTTTTTGTCGGAGATTGCCGCTTACACGCTGACGCTGCCGGTCCTCAATTTCCGCGTGTTCCAGGGAAAAGAGCGGTATCGTCTGCACGTACCGGGGCATGAGGATGACCAGGAGGCCGGTACCTGTGTGCCGGCGGATTATGACAAATTGCCCTATTTCAATCAGTTCAGCCTGCTGTTTGAAAAGGATGAGGAAGCCGAATCGTACTGTCAGGTGCTCAATGACCGCTATGGCTCGTACATCCATGCGCTGCGCAACGGACACTGTGTGGACGTGCCCCCCGCCGGGTGGAGCAAGACCGAGGGGCTGCGCTGGTTCCTGAAAAATCTGGGCGTGCCGGAGCAGCAGGCGGTGACGGTTGGCGACAATTATAATGATATCGACATGGTCACTGCTTTTTCGGGATATGCCGTGGAGAGCGGCGTCCCCGAGCTGAAAAGCGCGGCGCACGGCGTGGTGAAAAGCGTGGCCGAGCTGATCGACCGGCTGTTGGAGGAGAACCAAAAGGAGGAATCCTCTTGCTGAGAAAAGCGGAGAAGGGCGATCTGCCCGCGGTGCTCCGGCTTTTCGAACAGGTGAAGGAAGACCTCTTCCACCGGGGCATCGACCAGTGGGATGACCGGTATCCCACGGAAGAGGACCTGCGCGGGGATATCGGGGCGGGTACCCTGTGGCTGAAAGAGGAGCAGGGGGAGATATATGGCACCGTGGTTCTCAATTCGTATTGCGATGAGGAATACGAACAGGGGGCCTGGCGGGAAACCAGCGGGAATTTCCGTGTGATCCACCGCCTGTGCGTGGCCCCGGCCTTTGGCGGGCGGGGCATGGGGCGCCTCCTGCTGGAGGAATCGGAACAGCTGGTGAAAAGCTGGGGCGTGCGCTCGGTGCGGCTGGATGTATTCAGCCAAAATCCCCCGGCCCTGCACCTGTATGAAAGGGCGGGCTACTGGCGCACCGGCACGGCCGATTGGCGCAAAGGGCGCTTTTACCTGATGGAAAAGATTTTGTGAGGAGGAAGAAAATTGGAGATTCTCTTACAGGGGACGGCCCCATGCCTGCAGAACCCGGGGGTGGAATCGGAACAGCTGATTACCCCTGCGGCAAATCCCGGCACCCATGTGACGATCACGCGGGTGCATGTGTCCCCCGGTGTCTGCCAGCCGCGCCACTGTCACGCAGGCAGCGAGCAGATTTGGGTCGCTTTATCCGGACAGGGTGTTCTGCTGCTGTCCGGGGAGGAGGAACGGCCGTTTTCCCCGGGGGATACGGCGCGCTTTGCACCCGGGGATATCCATGGACTGCGCTGTACGGGGAAGGAGGATTTTGTCTATCTCTCCGTCACGGCTCCGCCCCTTGATTTTTCCGCGGCCTATCAGAAGAAAAAGTGAGAATAAAAATGCTGCCGTTTGAATGAATGGCAGCATTTTTTCATAGAAGGGGATAAATTGTTGAAAGAAATTGGAAATTTCCATTGGTATTTGATAAAATGAATGCTATAATTAGAATGGAAAACAGGAGAAAGAGGGGATTTTGGAAGAAAATCCCCTCGCAGGTTTTGAAAAAAGGAGGGATCCATATGGAGAAAAGGAAAAAGAGGCTGATTCTGGCCGGGGCTCTGGTCGGGGTGGTTGCCATTCTCGTCCTGACAGTGGGAGCGGATGTGATGAATGAAATCCGCCTCAGTCAGGCGCCCGGGGGAGTGCGGAATGTCCGCAGCGCGGCACTGAGTGCGCAGGAT
>JBJEQH010000244.1:0-5527 GCA_051881655.1 Candidatus Heritagella sp.
AGAAGATAGGCCGCCTAAATAATCATTTGAACTGCTTGCAGGGCTATAACTTGAATACAAATACCCTTGAGTAGATCCGGAGGCGCTGTCACAGCGAATTCTGCCTGCACTACCATGTCCATGAATATAGGCCACATTAGCTGTTTTCAATCCATTTTTGAGATTAGTTGGCGAGGGGTAAAGTACGCTGGTTTTTGAATATCCCATAGAAGAAAAAGTATTCATGATGTCTAAACGTACAGAAGTATCAGGAATTGTCGTAATCGAGTAGTACCGAAAAGTACCACTCGCTGCTTGAGCCGGCACTGCAGAAATTATCATAAACAGCAGTACCAAGAATAACGATAAACAATTTCGAATTTTCCTTTTCACAAAACATTCCTCCTTACCTTTCTGTTTTTCGTCTACTTTCTAATTTACCGCTACTCTATCCCACTCTCCTTTCTTTTCTATTTTTTGTTTCACAATAATAATACTATATTTTTTTAAAATTTTCAATATTTTTCCTCTATTTTACCGTCTAAAAATTCTTACAAAAAGCGCTGCCAGAAAAAAGGGGCCGTCCGGCGGATAAAGCCGGGCAGCCCCCTTCTTTTCTCTTCGGTTTTCAGATCATCCGGTTGGTCACCAGAATCCGCGCGCTCATGGGCGGAACCGTCACGGTCACTTCGCCGTTTTCCAGCAGCATCCGCTCGCCGGTGAACACCTCATCCGCCGAACGGGGCAGCGAAATCCGGGCGGTCTGCTCCGTTTCGGTATTGTTGATCACCGCCACCACCGTTTCCATGGGGGCGATGCGGCGCACGGTCACCATACCGTTCTGCTCCTGTACACGGATATCGCCGGTCTGCAGCGCCATGCTGCGGCGGCGCAGCATCATCAGGGTGTGCACATGGTCGTACATGGTACGGTCCCAGTTCTCTTCGTTCCAATCGAAGGTGCGGCGGCAGTCGGGGTCCATCCCGCCGTCCAGGCCGATCTCTGTTCCATAATACGTGCAGGGCATGCCGGTGAACACATACTGGAACGAAATGGCATTGCGCACCCGGCGCTTATCCCCGCCGCAGGTGCGGATAAAGCGGGGCGTGTCGTGGCTGTCCAGCAGGTTGAGCATGCACTCGTTGGCCTGACGGGTATTGCGCATCAGGCACTCGTTTACACGGCCGCAGAACTCCGTGGCATCCATACGGTCCTCGGCAAAATGGAGGATGCAGGCCTTCTGAATGGCGTAGTTCATCACGCCGTCCCAGATATCGCCGCGCAGCCACGGCTCGGCATTCCACCAGCACTCGCCGATGATCAGGCACTCGGGGTTAATGGCGCGCACACGGTTGCGGAACTCCCGCCAGAAGGTATTCTCCACCTCGTCGGCCACATCCAGCCGCCAGGCATCGATACCAAAACGGGTCCATTTCTCCACCGCGCCCAGCAGGTATTCCCGCAGGCCGGGGTTGGTGGTATTCAGTTTGGGCATCCCGCAGCCCACCGCAAAGCCCTCGAAATTGGTGGGAGCCAGGGTGACGGGGAAATTGTGAATATGGAACCAGTCCTTATACGGCGAATTCTCCCCGTTTTTCAGCACGTCCTGGAACGGGCCGAAATACAGGCCGCAGTGATTGAATACGCCGTCGAGCATGATGCGGATGCCGTGCTCGTGGGCCTTGTCCACCAGCTCCTGGAAGGTCTCCTCGTCCCCGAAGTGGGGGTCAATCTGCGTGTAATCCACCGTATCGTACTTGTGGTTGGTGCGGGCCAGGAAAATGGGGCACAGATACAGGGCATTCACGCCCAGATCCTGCAGATAATCCAGCTTTTCGATCAGCCCGCGCAGGTCGCCGCCGTACTGGCTGGGAACCCGGGGCAGCTCGCCCCAGGGGGTCTTGTCCTCCGGATCCAGCGAGGGATCGCCGTTGCAGAAGCGGTCCAGGAAGATCTGGTAGAACACGGCGCCCTCCACCCACGAGGGGCGGCGGTGCACATCGTTTAAATTGATATACGGGAACTGGAAGTGGATAAACCCGTCGCGGTCGTGGTCGATATCCAGCGTTTCCGGCCGGGCAAAGCCCGCCTCGGAATAAACAAGGGTCTCCTCCCCCTTGTGCAGCAGGAAATAGTATCCCAGGCGCGGGTCGTCAATATGGTACAGATACCGCCAGTAGTCATACAGCTCGTCCCCGCCGATTTTCTCCATCGCATAAGGACGGCGGGTGTTCCAGATATACTGGTTACCGATGACCAGCTCCACCGATTCCACATCGTCCTTTGCCGTGCGCAGCCGCACCTCAAATTCCTGCGGATTCAGGGCAAAGGCCCAGTTGCTGTGGGGAATATGCAGAATGGCACGCAGGTCCATTGCCGTTTTTACCATGAAAAGTTCTCCTTTCTCTCTCCGGCCGGCGGCCGGCTTTCCTTAAAACAGCGGGTTGGTCTTCAGCACCCGGGCACTCATGGCCGGCACCGTAACTGTGACCTTGCCGTCCGCAAGGGGGAACACCTCGTCGGTGAGAATATCGGTCATACCGCCCGCATTCTCCAGCGAAACGGTGCGGTCCTCTTCCGTATTGTTGATCACCGTGATCACCGACATCCGGAACAGGCGGCCCATACCGATAAAGCGGCGCAGCACCAGCATCTCGTTTTCGGCCCACAGGCGCACATCCCCGTACTGAATCACCTGATTGTCGCGGCGCAGCACCATCAGCTTGTGGTAATGCTGCCACAGATCCATATCCCAGTTCTCCCGGTTCCAGTCGAAGCACTTGCGGTCGTCGGGGTCATTGTCTCCGGTCATGCCAATTTCGGTGCCGTAATATGTGCAGGGCATTCCGATATAGGTGAACAGGAACGCCGCCGCATTTTTCAGCCGCCGCTTATCCCCGCCGCACAGATTGATAAAGCGCGGGGCATCGTGGCTGTCCAGCAGATTGAGCATGCACTCGTTGGCCATGCGGGTATAGCGCATCCGCACATTATTGACCCGCTCGGCAAAATCCTGCGCCGAAATGGTCCCTTTTGCAAAATACAGTTCACTGGGACGCTCCACCGGATAGTTCATCACGCCGTCCCACATATCGCCGCGCAGCCAGGCATCGCTGTTCCACCAGCACTCGCCGATGATAATTGCCTCCGGGTTCACCCGGCGCACCACCCGGCGGAAATCGCGCCAGAATACGCACTCCACCGCATCGGCCACATCCAGCCGCCAGCCGTCAATGCCGCAGCGGGTCCATTTCTCCACGTTCTCCAGAATATAGTTGCGCATTCCCTCATCCGACAGATTCAGCTTGGGCATGAACGGGCCCATGGCAAAACTCTCGTAATTGGTCGGATTCGTGGACAGGGGGAATTCCTTGGCCCGGAACCAATTCTTATAGGGGGAATTCTCGCCGTTTTTCAGCACATCCTGGAACTGCGGGAAATAGAAGCCGCAGTGGTTGAAAACCGCATCCAGCACCACCCGGATGCCCCGGGCATGGGCCTTCTCCACCAGCTCGCGCAGGGTTTTCTCATCGCCGAAATGTGGGTCAATGGCCCCGTAGTCGATGGTATCATACTTATGGTTGCTGCCGCCCTCAAAAATGGGGGTCAGATACAAAGCGGTTACGCCCAGCTCCTGCAGATAGTCCAGGTGCTGGATAATCCCCGGCAGATCGCCGCCCATGAAATTGCTGCGGGTGGGTTCGGTGCCCCAGGGCTGTACGTTCTCCGGCGACAGGGCCGGGTCCCCGTTGCAGAAGCGCTCGACAAAAATCTGATAGAAGTTGGCGCTTCCCACCCAGGAGGGCTTGCGGTGGATATCGGCGGGGTTGATGGTGGAGTACTTGAAGAACAAAAAGTCGGTGCGGTCGTGGTCCACATCGGTGTCCTTCTCCACAAAGAAGCCGTTTTCTCCGTACAGCAGCTCCTCTTCCCCATCACTGATACGGAAGCAATAGGCCAGCCGGTTGTCCGCCCGGCAGTCGTACAGATACTCAAAATAGTCAAACAGCTGGTCGGTGGCCACTTTTTCCATCAGGAAGGTGTCGCGCTTCTCCCACCCATAAAAACTGCCCACCATTACCTCTGCTTTTTTTACGTTTCCCTTCGCCGTGCGAATCCGGAAACAGAAACCGCGTTCCGCATACGGATACGAATAGCTGCTGCGGGGGATGTGCAGCACTGCTTCACGATTGATCATACTGTGTCATCCTTTCCAAAATTGTTTTCTCTGCTCCCCAATAACAAAAAGGCGGCAATCCGCCTTTTTTATTATAGAAAAAGAAGCTTCCCCGCTACAAGAAAGAGAGATGACTTTTTATCCAAATTTCTGTAGCAGTTTTTTGCCTTTCTGTTCGCTTTTTCCAGCCCGGGTTGGCTTTCGCCGGAAAATCAGGAGGCATACAGCCGGCGCAGCAAAAACAGCACCGCCCGGTGGGGCAGCACCCGGTTCAGGGCGCACAGCACCGAGCAGGAAATCCCCACGGGCTTTCTCGCCGGCAGCCGGCGGCGGGCCAGACACCGGACGGCGGTTCGGGCCACCTTTTCCGGGGACATCCCGCTGCGCTCGTCCTTTTCCATTTTCTCCACCGACCGGCGGATCCGCCCGCCGTACCGGTCATCCCCCATCTCATTTTTCCGCCGGGCGGCGGTGAACCCGGTTTTTACATCCCCCAGCAGCAGGCAGCCGCACTGCACCGAAAAAGGGGCCAATTCCATCCCCAATGCATCGGAGAAAACCATCAGCGCCGCTTTTCCCGCCGCATAGTACGCCTGAAACGGGATGGGAAAGACCGCGGCCAGCGAGGAGATGAACAGGATTTTTCCCCCGCCCTGCTCCCGCATGAAGGCGGCCGCTGCCCGGGCACAGCGAAAGGCCCCGGCTTCGTTCACCTCCATCTGGGCCCGTCGGTCCTCCTCCGGGATAAACTCCACGGCTCCGCTCACGCCCATGCCCGCATTGCACACCAGCACATCCAGCCGGCCCTGCTGCTGCCAAATGGTGGAAAAGGCTGCCTGTACCTGCTCCTCACGGGTGACGTCACAGGGCAGAAAGGACAGGCCCTCCCCCTGCCCCGGGTGGCGGCTGAGGTTGTACACCCGGTACCCCTGCTGCTGCAAATGCCGGGCAATGGCCAGGCCGATCCCGCTGCCGGCGCCGGTTACGGCTGCCACCCGGCCGCTGCATGTTCCGTTTTCCATGATTCCTTCCCCTCTCAAAACAAAATCCCAATAGGCCATTTAAAGAAAAAAGGCCCCGCTTTTTTCCAAAAGCCGGGCCTTTCCGTTCTGTTTTTCAGTACTGGCGTCCCCAATAAACCATGTGCTTGGCCGGTTTTCCGCAGCACACGCACACGTCGCCCACATGGTCCTCCACAAACGGGATGCAGCGGGACTTTACGCCGCCGGTTTTCTCCTTCAGGGTTTCCTCGCAGGCGGTATCCCCGCACCACATAGCCTTGATAAAGCCGGGCTTGTTCTCTGCGATATCCAAAAACTCCTCCAGATTGGTGGCGGTAAACGTTTTCTCCTCCAGATTCTTCAGGGCTTT
>JBJEQH010000245.1:0-5524 GCA_051881655.1 Candidatus Heritagella sp.
TTTTCTGCAGGGAGAAATCCCGCAGAATCCGGCTGATGGTATCATCCGGATGGTCCATCAGGCTGAGAAACAGGTGCTCCACGGAAACATAGTCATCGTTCATGGCGGCCGCCTGCTGCTCGGCTTCATTCAAAGCGCGGTCCACGCTCTGGGAAACATAGATTTTCCCCGCTTCCCGGCCCGGCCCGGAGACCGACGGCATCCGGCGAATGGTCTCTTCGGCGGCGCGGGTGATGGCGGCGGGGTCCTTGCCCATTTTCGTCATCAGCTGGGGAATCAGCCCGTCCTCCTGGGTGAGCAGGGCATGAAGCAGATGGACCTGCTCAATCTGCATCTGTCCATGGGCCAGCGCCGTATCCTGAGCCTGCTGAATGGCCAGCAGGGACTTCTGTGTAAATTTTTGTGCATTCATAAAATCTGCCTCCTTCTTTTACCTCAGCAGAATGTCCCGGGAAGCCCGGCTTCCCTTTTCAACATCTATAGTGTACGGGTATTCTGTGAACGTTTTATGAACAAAACGAGGACGGAGTGTTAATTTTTAGCACTCTTCAAATTCGAGTGCTAATTTCTTTGAAAAAAAGGACGCATTGACCCCTCCCGCAAAAAGCGGTATACTACCATTAGCCAGACGGGCGGGAAAGCCGCTTTCCGGTTCCCTGCCGTCAGATTTCCCAAAAACAAGGGCGCGCATACCCTTTCCCGCCGGGAAACGGTGCAGGCCGCCCCTTTCAGGAGGTATTTTTATGGAACAGATCAAGATCGGCACCTGTATCCCCGGCCAGCGCCTGGAGCAGTGGCTGCCCGGTATGCTGGAGGCCGGCTTTGAGTGCTTCGAGGTGAACTTCCACATGAGCTATGGGGGCGTGAACCTGGAAAAGCTGGCCAGAAAGACGAAGGAGATCGTGGGGGACCGGCCGGTGTATGTGGCCTCGCTGGGCTATTACTGCAACCCCATCCAGAACCCGGATCACATCGAAAACCTGAAGCACGCCATCGACATGGCGCCGCTTTTCGGCACCGATATGGTCAGCACCTTTGCCGGCGCCTATAACGGCCGCCCGGTGGAAGAGGCCATGCCCAAATTTAAAGAGGTGTTCTCCGAGATGACCCGGTATGCCGCCGACAAGGGCATCCGCCTGGCCATCGAGAACTGCCCCATGGGCGGCACCTGGCAGTATGCCCAGGAGAATATCGCCTTTAACCCCCGCGCCTGGGAGATGATGTTCGACGCCGTCCCCGCCGAAAACCTGGGGCTGGAATGGGAGCCCGGCCATCAGATCCTGCAGCTGATTGATCCGGTGGAGCAGCTGCGCGAGTGGGCCCCGAAGGTCTTCCATATGCACGGCAAGGACGGCACCGTGAAGAAGGACGCCGTGCGCCGCTACGGGGTGCTGGGCGTCGTGGATTTTGCCCCCGAGCGCACCCCCGGCTTTGGCGATACCAACTGGCGCGACATTTTCTCCATCCTGCACGAAAACGGGTACGAGGGGGATGTGTGCGTCGAGGGGTACCACGACCCGGTCTATCACGGCCAGTGGGAGATGACCGCCCAGAAGCACGCCCTGCAGTATTTAAAATGGTGCCGCGGCGGCGATTTTGTCCCCAATCCCTGGGATCATAAAGAATAAAGGAAAAACAACACAGAAAGGATGACACCCATGGCAACGGAATTTCGCGGCGTATTTGAAAAAGAGGCCATGATGGGCGGCGAGGGAAGCGTCCACATGGAGCAGATCCTCTCGGCGGAGGAGATGATGGGAAAAGCCCGGCTGTTTAACCGCGTTACCCTGCGGCCCGGCTGTTCGATCGGCACCCACACCCACCGGGGCGACAACGAGTGCTATTTCATTCTCTCCGGCACCGGCACCTATCAGGAGGACGGGGCGGAAAAGACCGTCGGGCCCGGCAGCATCACCTACACCCGCGACGGCCACTCCCACAGCCTGAAGAATACCGGTGAAGAGGATCTCGTCTTCATCGCGCTGATTCTCTACTCCTGAAAAAGCGGGGAAAGGAACGGTTTTGATGAAATACGGCGCCATTTTTGATGTGGACGGCACCCTGCTCGATTCCATGCCCGCCTGGTCCCATGTGTATGTCGATTATCTGACGGCGCGCTCGCTGCCGCCGGACCCGGCCATGGAAAAAAAGCTGAACCTGATGAGCATGGAGCAGATCGCCGCTTACTACCAGACGCGCTACGGCATTGCCGACGACGCAGCCACCATTATCCACGACCAGGTGGCCCTGATGGAACAGGCCTATCGGGAGACCATCCCCTTAAAGCCCGGCGTGAAGGAATTTCTGCTCATGCTGAAAGCCCGGGGGATCCCCATGGCCATCGCCACCGCCAGCGAGCGCAACGCCGTCACCGCGGCCCTGCGGCGCTGCGGCGTGCTGTCCCTGTTCCCGGTATTTCTCACCTGCACCGACGTGGGGCACGGAAAGGATGAACCGGATCTGTTCCTCCGCTGTGCCGAAGAAATGGGCACCCTGCCGTCGAACACCCCCGTGTTCGACGATTCGGTTCACGCCGTGTGCACGGCGCACCGGGCGGGCTTTCCCGTGATCGGCGTGCAGGATGACAGCGCCCGGGACGATGAACCGGTGATCCGGGCCCACTCCCGCCGGTTTATCCGCAGTTTTTACGAGCTGCTCGAGGGGCCCCGGCCCTTTTCCTTCCGCGAAATATGCCGCCGGTGACAAAATCCCCCTGCCGTGGATGTTCCCATGGCAGGGGGAATTTTTTCTCCCTTTTTCAGACGGCGGAAAACAGCGGGGCCGGCTCTTCCGGCTGCTCCCGCACGGCGGTGCGGGTGAGGGCCGGGCCCCGGCTTTGCAGCATATAGGGGGCGCGCGCGCCGTCGCACAGCCAGGTGCGCACCGACTGCCGCGGCAGGATCAGCGGCATGCGGTCGTGTACCGGCGCCACCGAGGGGTTGGCCGGTACGGTGAGGATGACAAACCGGGCCACGTCATCCCAGTGGGAGTAAATCCCCGCCATATACAAAAGCTCGCTGTGGCCCGCCGAAAACCGGTACGCCCGTTTTTCCCGGTCCCACTCGTAAAAGCCCGAGCAGGGCACCGCACAGCGCAGGCTGTGCAGGCTGGCGCGGAACAGCTTTTTCTGCGAGGCGGTCTCGGCCCGGGCGTTGATAATCAGCCCGCTGCGATAGGGGTTGGGCAGCCCCCAGCGCATGGCCTGCAGGCGGATTTTCCCCTGGGAAACCGCATAGACCGGCGCCTCCTCCGAGGGGAAGAGATCCCTCTCCGGCAGAAGGGGCATCAGGGATTTTCGCTCGATCTCTTTGAGAAGGCGCTGCAGCTCCTGCCCCTTTTCCCCTGCAAAAAGTGTGTATCGTCCGCACATAACGCGTTCCTCCCTTTTTCTTCCGCCTTTCTTCTCTCTGATTGTACCACATTTCCCCGAAAATTGCAAACGTTTGTTCGCTTATTTTTTTCTTTTTTTTCAGCCGGCCGGAAAACCGGAAAAAAGGGGCCGCCGTCTTTTCCGGCAGCCCCTTGTCATTCGGCCCGGCCACAGGCCGCAGAAAACCGTCCCCGTTTCGCGGCCCCTTTCCTTTCCCCTCTCCCGGGAGGGACCGGATGGCGGAGAGCCGTCCGCCCCCGGAGGTTACGGACTGGCGCAGTATTCGGCCAGATCCCCGGTTTTCACAAGCCCTCCGTTCACCGCCTGCCGGCAGGGATAGCCAAACCACTGGATCTCATTTTCCCGCTGGCCCACCTGACGCGGGCTGACGGTGAGAAGGGAATCGTACAGATCGCCCTGCAGGGACAGCGGCCCCATCCCCTGATGGAACAACGCCACATAGCTGTCCTCCATGGGGACCGGCTGATTGGGCGAGCCCACCTCCACCCGAAGGGCGCACGTCTCGCCGGCCAGCTGACCATCGGGGTCCTTATACACCTGCTGCAGCGAAACCGTCATATCCCGGTACCAGCGCCCCTCCTCCCGATAGGCGGGCGACTGGTTGAGAATCGTGACCAGGGCGGCCGCGGCGCTGCTGTCCACCATCTGTGTGGCGGTTTTTCCGTCCGCCACATCCACCACATGGTACAGTTCCCGCAGGGTGGATACAACTTCCAGCGTGGGATTCAGCTTTTCCGACACGCAGTGGGGCAGCACATTTTCGTAATCCTCTTCCCCGCCGTACCGGCCGCGGGCAGCGGCATACACCACGGTGTGCGTCCCCTCGATGGTCCGCCGCTTCGTACCGTTCAGCCACAGGATTTCCCGCTCGCCGCTCTCTTCATTGAGCACAACCGGCTGCATGGAGAGGGTGGGAGCGCTGATGCGGTACCCGCCGTCCTCCTGGATCAGGAACAGCAGGGTGCTGTCGGTGCTGTTTTCGTTTACATACCAGCTGTAGGCCGGCTTTCCCCCGCCCTGGGCCGGTTCCCGCAGGGTTACGCTCTTCCCCGGCTGCAAATCGCCGCGCAGGCTCTCCTGCACCACATAGGTGGTATCCACATACCACTGCCCGTCCTCCTGGTAGGCTTCCCCGCTTTTCCCGTACTGGGCGGTGACAATCGTATCATGGGCCTGCAGCAGGGCCTCCATATTCGTAACCCCGGCGTATTCCTCCGCAGGCTGGTTCTCCTCCGGGGCCGAACTCTCCCCCTGCGGGGCGCCGCTGCACCCCGGCAGCAGCAGGGCCGCCCCCAGAAGCAGGGAGCAAAATCCCGCCAAAAGGCGCCGCTTCCTCTTTTTCATGAAAACTCCCCCCTTTTTTCCCTGTTTTCCCAGCGCGTTTTTGCAAAACATATTCTTCTTGCATTATAGACGATTTTAGGAAAATATAATTCTTTATTGGAATTATTCTGTTGCTTTTTCTTACATTTGGCCGAAAAAAAGCGGGCGAAGGGTTCGCCCGCGCTTTTTTGTCTTCCGTTGGGTTTTTATTCCTGTTTGCTCTCGATAATCTTATTCAGCTCTTCCATAAAGGAGTTCACATCCCGGAACTGCCGGTACACCGAGGCAAAGCGCACATAGGCCACCTCGTCCACCTTTTTCAGCTTCTCCATGGCATAGGCGCCGATCTGGCTGGAGGGCACCTCGCGGTCCAGGGAATTTTGCAGCGTATTCTCAATCTCGTCCACGATCGCTTCCAGCTGTTCGATGGAAACCGGGCGCTTTTCACAGGCGCGCAGCAGCCCGCGGAGCAGCTTGTTCCGGTCAAACGCCTCCCGCGATTTGTCCTTTTTGATCACGATGACCGGTACCGTTTCCACAATCTCATAGGTGGTAAAGCGCTTTTGGCACTTCAGGCACTCCCGGCGGCGGCGGATCCGCTCCCCCTCGTCGGTGGGGCGCGAGTCAATTACCTTGCTTTCCGAATACGAACAGTAGGGACATTTCACAGCGTCTGCCTCCGTTTCTTCTTCCCCACGGGATTCGACGGGGAAAGGGACCTTCCAGAAAATTTTTCGCTTTTTCCTCTTTTTTCGTTCAATAATTATACCATATCCCTCCCCGGCAATTCAATAAAAAAGCGGAAAATTT
>JBJEQH010000246.1:0-23314 GCA_051881655.1 Candidatus Heritagella sp.
CTTCCGCTCTGTAAGGAAAGCCGGAGAACAGGAATTCCCTATTGACGGGATAGGAAATCAATGGTATAATTTAAACCAATTAAATTTATGGGTAAATTATTGGGAGAAGAAAAGCTGCCGCAGAATGAGAGCGGTGCACTGGGGGCATCCTGATTCTGCACCCATACCGAATCCGCCTGTTTCCGGAAAGGGAAATTGTGGAATGCCGTGGAAAACACGATGACTGTAAACTGGGGGGCTTTGTCCGAAAGGGGTCTTCCAGTTTTCTTTTGCGTACGGATGTCCCCGAAAACAGACAGGGAAGAGAGCGCGCAGTTCTCTGGGAAACACAGTTTCCCAAGGAAACATAGTTTCCCGGGGAAACACGTTTCCCCGGAATAAAAGAGGAGACAAGGTAGAGAAAGCGATGAATAAAGCAGAACTTGTGGAAAAGCTGACCGGGGAGAGGAATCTATCGGATTATGAACTGACAGCACTGCTGGAGAGCGGCGAATCCGACGCCGGTCTCCTATGGACGGCGGATAAAAAACGCAGAGAGGTCTATGGGGATGAGGTCTATATCCGGGGGCTGATTGAGTTTACCAACTACTGCCGGAATGATTGTTATTACTGCGGAATTCGCCGGGGAAATCAGAGGGCCGAGCGGTACCGGCTGAGCCAGGAGGAAATCCTCGCCTGCTGTGAAGAGGGGTACCGGCTGGGATTTCGCACCTATGTTCTGCAGGGGGGCGAGGACCCCTATTATACGGATGCCCGAATCTGCGGGATCGTCGCCGAAATCCGGAACCGATTTCCGGACTGCGCCATTACCCTCTCTCTCGGGGAAAAAACGAAAGAGAGCTACCGCTCCTTTTTCCGTGCAGGTGCCAACCGCTACCTTCTGCGCCATGAAACCGCCAATGAGTCCCATTATCGGAAGCTGCATCCCGACAGCATGAGTCTGCGGGCCCGGAAACAGTGCCTGTATGATTTAAAAGAGATCGGCTACCAGGTGGGGTCCGGCTTTATGGTGGGTTCCCCGTATCAGACAACGGAAAACCTGGTGGAGGATCTGCGCTTTTTGCAGGATCTGCAGCCGGATATGATCGGGATCGGCCCCTATATTACGCACAGGGATACGCCGTTTGCCTCCTTTCAAAGCGGCAGCCTCTCTCTCACCCTGCGGCTGCTGGCCATTTTGCGGCTGCTGTTTCCCTATGCCCTGATTCCTGCCACCACCGCACTGGGCACCATTCACCCCCAGGGGCGTGAGCTCGGGCTGAAGGCCGGCGCTAATGTGGTAATGCCGAACCTTTCGCCGGTGGGCGTGCGGGAGCTGTACACTCTCTATGAGAACAAGATATGTACCGGTGAAGAGGCGGCCCAGTGCCGCGGTTGCCTGGAACAGCGTGTGCGCGCCGCCGGATACCGGATTGTGACCGCCATCGGAAACGCAAAAAAAGAGGCAGCCGGATCAGAATAGGACAGCGGGAACGTGCATGTACCGGACTGGGATCTCCGAAAAATAATGTAGGGAACGCACCCGGTGCTTTAAAAATATGGGATGGGGATAAGAGGAAAGGAGAGACAGAATGATTCTTTCTTTTGATGATGTCAGGGAACTGAAAAAAGAGGTGGCGGAAAAGTTTTCCGTCCCGGTACACTTTCATGATGGCTGCGGCGGGCAGTATTTTACGCTGGAGGCTCCGGATCCGGACCTGACCGCGTTTATTACCCGTTATTGCGCGGAGAGAAACCGGCGGGCCGTTTTTACCGGAGACGGCACCCGCTTTACGATTGAATAAGTGAATAAGAAAGAATGGACACAAGAGAGAAAACAGGTTGCAAGGAGGCAGTTATGAAAAGTATCACAGAAAAATCAGAGGACCTGCGGGCCTATTTGCGCTCTCTCGGCAGTGTGGCCGTCGCTTTTTCCAGCGGCGTGGATTCCACCTTCCTGCTGCGGGTTGCCCACGATGAGCTGGGGGACAAGGTTCTCGCGGTGACCGCCTCCTCCTGCTCTTTCCCCGAGCGGGAACTGAAGGAAGCGCAGATGTTTTGCGAGCAAAATGGGATCCGGCACATCGTCTGCAAGTCGGAGGAGCTGGATATCGACGGATTCCGCCAGAATCCCAAAAACCGCTGCTATCTCTGTAAGCACGAGCTTTTTGAGAAAATAGGGGCCATTGCCAGGGAGAATGGGCTGGCCGCCGTTGCGGAGGGGTCCAATATGGATGACAATGGCGACTATCGCCCCGGGCTGATTGCGGTTAAAGAGCTCGGGGTAAAAAGCCCCCTGCGGGAAGCGGAACTGACCAAGGCGGAGATCCGCCAGCTCTCGAAGCAGCTGGGACTGCCCACCTGGAATAAACAGTCCTTTGCCTGCCTGTCCTCCCGGTTTGCCTATGGAGAGACCATCAATGAGGAAAAACTCGGGATGGTCGATAAAGCGGAACAGCGCCTTTTGGATCTGGGCTTTCATCAGGTCCGCGTCCGGATTCACGGGAAAATCGCACGGATTGAAATTGATCCCTCCGAATTCCCGAAAATCCTTCAGGCGGATATGGCAAAGCAGCTGAACCGGTATCTTTTGGAGCTTGGCTTTACATATGTAACCCTGGATCTGGGCGGATACCAGACCGGCAGTATGAACAAAACCCTGTAAAGGGAAGGCGGAGAAGGAAAGAATATGCTGAATCAGTTTTCAAGAACGGAACTCCTGTTTGGAAAAGAGGCCATGGAGAAGCTGGCCTCTTCCCGTGTTGCCGTATTCGGAATCGGTGGAGTGGGAGGCTATACGGTGGAGGCGCTGGTCCGATCGGGCATTGGCGCGGTGGACCTTATTGACGATGATAAAATATGCCTGAGCAATATAAACCGGCAGATCTATGCAACCCGCAAGACCGTCGGGCAGTATAAGGTGGATGTGGCCGCCGGGCGGATTGCTGAGATCAATCCCGATGTGAAGGTGCGGACTTACAAGACCTTCTATACGCCCGAGACAGCCGGGCAGTTTCCCTTTTCCGAGTATGACTATATTGTGGATGCCATTGATACCGTAACCGGGAAGATCGCTCTGGTGATGAATGCCAAGGCGGCGGGCGTACCGATCATCAGCTCGATGGGGGCGGGGAATAAGGTGGATCCCACCGCCTTTGAGGTGACGGATCTCTACAAGACCTCTGTCTGCCCGCTGGCGCGGATTATGCGGTACGAGCTGAAGCGCCGGGGCATTAAAAAGCTGAAGGTTGTGTATTCAAAGGAACCGCCGCTGACTCCGATGGATGACAGAGAGATCAGCTGTCGGGCCCACTGTATCTGCCCGCCGGGTACGGCGAGAAAATGCACGCAGCGGCGCCAGGTGCCGGGCAGCAATGCCTTTGTGCCGTCCGTGGTGGGGCTGATTATTGCCGGGGAAGTGATCAAGGACCTAACGAATTTTCACGCCCGGCCGTAAAAGGCGGAGTGGTTCAAAAAGGCGATTCCTTCAGGTTCCCTCCCATCATTCACATAGCCAAAAGCCGGGACTGGAATTTTTCAGCCCCGGCTTTTGGCTATATTTTTTACAGAATATTCTCCAGCCGCAGTTCTTCGGTCTCTTTCAGGTGCTTCATGGCGTCCTCAATTTGTGCGCAGGTGGCCTGGGCCATCCCTTTCTCCCCGTTTTCCAGATACCAGGGGAGAGCGGCCAGGTGCTCATCAATTCCCTCCAGCTCTTTATGGCAGAGAAAGGTACACAAAATGGTGTGATAGCCCTCCCACTCCTTTTGCAGCTGACGGCTGGCCTCCTGTGCCAGGACAAAATCCCCCTTGTCCATCGTCTGTGAAATGGTCTGGATCCTTTCATTGATCCGCGCCGAGACCGTTTCGGACATATACGTTCCAAAAAGGCACAGGGAAATCAGAAAAGCCGATAGCAGGCAGGCGATTCCCAATCGTTTCATCGGTTGTCCTCCTTTTTTACCAGCGTATACCCGCCCTGGGGGGTGGCCGTCATCAGAAAAATCTCTTCCCTTCGGGTGTTCTCCTGCCGGAGAATGGCCTCCGCCCATTCCTGCGTCTTTCCGCACAGTGACAGTCCCCAGGAGGAAAATGTACCGTCATGGATCACGACCGCTTCGAACAGGGGCTCGTCATTGGAAATTTTCAGCATGGAAACGGTGGGCACTTCCTTTTCCGGTTTTTTGATGATGCTCATGGTACCGTTCGTTTCCACAATGGCATAGGCCACATCGGAAAGGGCAAAAATGTCCTTTTGGCGCAGTTCCTCCCACAGGTCTTCAATCGTAATGCGCAGTTCGCGCATTTTCTGCTGATTGAGCTTTCCGTTTTCGATCAGGACAATCGGACTGCCGCAGAGAAGCCGCCGGAACCGGCGGCTTCTCATCATGGCGAACGAGAGGAACAGCTCCACGGCGATCAAAACCAAGATGGGGAGAAGTCCGCTGACCAGCGGCTGGTCGGTATCCTGCATGGGAATGGCGGCGATATCGGAAATCAGAAGGGTGACGACCAGTTCACTGGTCTGCAGCTCGCTGATCTGCCGTTTGCCCATCAGGCGCATACCGACCAGTATGACAAAATATAAAATCAGGGTACGGATCAGGGATATGGTCATACAGTCTCCTCCCGGTATCAACTTCTGTATAGGAATCAGACAAAGGTAGTTTGCACCCAAAGGAAATGGTTATACATGGTATAAACCCGCCGATTTGCAGCAGAATACAGGGAAAAGAGGTGAGCGATGATGGAACAGAAGGAACAGACCTTCACCGCATCTTTATCGGAAAATCTGGAAATGCTGAAAAAACTGTTCGGCAATACTATGGACTATCTGCCGCGCACGTTTCAAATCGGGGAAACACCGGCGGCCCTGATCACCATTGACGGCCTTGTCAATAAGCAGACGATCGCCCAGAGCATTCTGCAGCCCATTCTCTCGGTTCCCATTCTGCAGCTGGGCGGCCAGCAAAAGCTGTGCTATATCCGCGACCATGCGCTGGCCACGGTGGAGCAGAAGGAGATTACCCAGCTGCAGCAGGGAACCGATTTGCTGATGGCCGGGTTTGCTCTTTTACTGCTGGAGGGCGCTTCCTTCGCACTGGCTTTTGGCGTGCAGGGGTTTCCGCTTCGCAGTGTGGATGAACCGGCCAACGAGACCATGCAGCTCGGCTCCCGGGAGGGCTTTGTGGAGTCTGTCCAGGTAAATGTCGCCATGATCCGGCGCCGGCTGCGCACCCCGGATCTCCGGTTTGAATCCATGACCGTGGGAAAGCAGAGCCGCACCCAGATTGCCCTGTGTTATCTCACAGACCGGGCCGATCCCGCCATGCTTGAAAAGCTGAAGCAGCGTCTTGAAAATCTTCCGCTGGATAATGTGCTGGCCGTGGGGTATCTCGCGCCTTTTATCCACGGCAAAGGGGTCTTCAGCGGGGTGGGAATGACCGAACGCCCCGATACCGTGTGCGGGAAAATCGAGGAAGGGCGCATTGCCATTCTGATTAACGGCACCCCCAATGTCCTGTTGGTGCCCTATCTGTTTATCGAAAATTTTCAGAGCTTTGACGACTATGCCATCCGGCCGTCCTTTGCGGTACTGGCCCGGGTGCTGAAATTTCTCTCCTTTTTCATTTCCATGTTGGCGCCCGGCATTTTTGTCAGCGTGTGTACGTTTCATCCCGAACTTTTGCCCATGAATCTGCTGACCAAAGTCGCCCAGGCGATCACCCAGACCCCGCTCTCTATGATGGCGGAAATGCTGCTGGTGCAGATCCTGTATGAGATCCTGCGGGAGGCCGGTCTGCGCGTTCCCCGAAATCTGAGCCAGATTATCAGTATCGTGGGTGCCCTGGTCATTGGCGAGACCGCGATCAATGCCGGATTTATCGGCGGGCCCACTCTGCTGGTGGTGGCCGTTTCGGCGGTGTGCAGTTATACCATCCCCTCTCTGTACGAGGCCGTGGCGATCCTGCGGATCCTGTTTATTCTGCTGGGGGGTACCCTGGGATTGTGGGGAATCTGCGCGGCAGTGGTTATTCTGATGGTGGACGTATGCGGCGAAAGTCTGTATGGAATCCCGCTCACGGCGCCGCTGTCGCCCTTCTCCCTGCGGGGGATGCGCGATTTCCTGTGGCGGACGGGATGGAAGAAAATGGCCGGAAAGCCCTATCTGGTCAAAAACATGCCGGGGGCCCGGCACGAGGAGGACAGCCATGGGGACAAGTGACGGAAAAATTCAGGCATGGCAGCTGTATCTGCTGCTGTTTCTTTCCCGCGTAATCCTGCTGTTTACCGTGGATGCAGAAATGATGGGGGGAAAAAACCTGCTGTCACTCACGCTGTCCGCAGTTTTTTCCATGCTGCTTACCTTTGTGCTGGCGGCCCCCGCTCTCTATGCGCACCGGCGCTGGCCGCAGAAGAATCTGCTCGCCATCGGGGAGATGGCCTTTGGTAAAATGGGCAGGGATCTTCTGGCGGTTCTTTATCTGCTGTTTTTCCTGGTGGCGGATGGGTATTACCTGTGTGATTTCGGGCGCTTTTTGCAGGTGGAAACCGAATACGGCGCTTCGGTATGGCTGATTTTGGCAGCGGTTGTGCTGGCCACCCTGTATTGTCTGAAAAAAGGGCTGCAGGCCATCGCAAGAACGGCGGTTCTGCTGGCGGGTGCCATGATTCTGCTGCTGTTGCTGATGGTTCCCATCTGGATCCCAATGATGGACGGCAGCCGCACCCTGCCCCTTTTTTATGAGGGGACGGATCCGGTCCTCAGGGGGACGCTGAGCTTTACGGCCCGCAGCACCCGCTTTGCGGCCCTTTTATTCCTGCTTCCGCAGGTGAAGGGGCGCGTGACCCGCGGCTTTTTCTGGTGGAATATCGGGATCACAGCCTCGTTTGTCCTGTTCTTTCTTCTGATTTCCGTCTGTCTGGGCGAATACGGGGCCAGCGTACCCTATCCGGTGTATACGCTGCTGCAGCTGTTCAGCTACGGCCCCTTTACCCGGTTGGATGCGGTTTTTACCGGCGGATGGATTATGGCCATGATTATGAAGCTCGCGATGGACCAGCTGATGTTCGCCCTGTGCTTTCAGTGCTGTTTTCCCGGTGCCGGAAAATGGTGGCGGTATTGCGGCCCGTTCCTTGTATCCGGTGTAACGGCTTTCCTGTTTTTTCATACGGGGTGGCATGAAAAAATCGGTGCAACCTCCTTCTTCCTCACGGCCACGTTGCTAATGCTGCTGATTATCCCCTGCCTTACCATCGCAGGGGGGATGGTGAGAGAAAAGAGAGGTGCAAAATGAAGCGGCTGCAAAAAATTATCAGCTTTTTTTGTGCGCTGTGTCTTATGCTGCTGGCATCCGCCTGCAGCGCAAGGGCCGAGATCAGCGATATGCTGATTTTCGGCGGGGTGGGGATCGACATGGAGGACGGAATGGTTACCCTCACGGTACAGGCCCAGCGCGCGGGAATGGATGAAACCATGATTGTACTGCAGGCTCAGGGGAGGACCACCTCGGAGGCCATGAGCAATTTGTCGGAGGAAACCGGAAAGGTGATCGTTACCTCGCAGAATCTGGTCTTTGCCGTGGGACAGAGCTTTATGGAACAGGGGAGAGCGGCGGAGATTGATTCCTGCGCCCGGCAGCTGCGGATCCGCCCGGATGTACTGATGCTCCTCTCCGAAACAACGGCCGCGGATATTATGAATGCCAGGGACGACAAGGGCGAGCTGATTCCGCTGGAAAACCTGCGCAGTATTTGCCAGAATGGTTTTCAGGAGGGAAAGGGGATCCCCGTCCGGGTGATGGATTGGTACAATGAGTTTTACGGAGAGGCCGGGACGGCCTTTCTGCCGGTGATTGGCTGCCAGCCAGGAAGCGGGTGGATCTATCAGGGAATGCAGCTGCTGATCGGGGGAGAACCGCGGCTGCTGCTTGACCGGAAGGAAACCGGGCTGTATGCGCTGCTCAGCGGGGAGAGCGGCACGCAGATTTACACCATGACAACCAGCCAGGGGAAAAGCGCCAGCGGAGAGATTACGGCGCACACGGAAATGGAGCTGCAGACCGGGGAAACCTGGCAGATGAATTTTACCATCGAGGGCACCAGTGTCCTGTTGGAGGAGACGATGGATTCGGAGCTGGTTGCTTCGGCACTGCAGCAGGACTGCATGGCACTGCTGAAAAAAATGGAACAAAAAGACTGCCTGTCTTTCTTCTGGAAAAAGAAGCTGATAAAGACAGACAGCCAGTTGTTTCGGGAGGTAAAGGAGAAAGAACCGGAAATTCCAATAGACTACTCGGTAAACGTATCGCTGCTGGAATTGCAGGAGGGCTGACAGGGGGAGGCCAGCAGCAGCGCCAGCGTATCCCCCAGCATCGTAAAGGCGGCCGCCAAAGCGGCCAGCTCGGCATCACTGTACTGCTTTCGCAGGGCAGCGGCAAAGGCGACCACCGCGGCAGCGGCATTTTCTCCGCACAAAGAGCTCATAATCTCACATCCACTCGGTAAGTTTTCATCCAGTCGTTTACCTGCAGCAAATAGGCGAGCATCTGTGGGCCGGCCATCAGCTGACCAAACCACGGCTGCCCATAATCGAAGGTCTCCTCCATCAAAGCACGCACCGCCTGAGGGGCGAGCAGCTGATGGATGGGCTGGGAAGGATCGCGCAGTACCTGCACAAGATACTCCCGCAGAAGAATTTCATAATCCGGATTGTGGGTCTTGGGATAGGGGCTCTTTTTGCGGTACAGAATCTCGTCGGGCAGCCATCCTTTTGCGGCATCGCGCAGCAGGCTTTTGGAGACGCCGTTGTGGCATTTATAGGACCACGGGGTATTGTAAACCAGCTCCAGAATCCGATGATCCGCATACGGAACCCGCACTTCCAGTCCGTTTGCCATGCTGCACCGGTCTTTCCGGTCGAGCAGGGTGGCCATAAACCAGCGGATATTCAGATAGCTCATCTCCCGGCGCCGGGTTTCCGTCATGGTCTCGCCGGGCAGAGCGGGCACCTGGCGCACGGTTTCCTCATACCGCCGGGCGGCGTATTCGGGCAGCTGCAGGATTTCAGCGATCTCCGGTTTTAGTAACGAGGCGCGCCGGTGCATATCAGGCGACCAGGGGAACACCCGGGAGAGCAGCATTTCCTCCCGGTGGAACCACGGATATCCGCCGAAAATTTCATCGGCGCATTCTCCGCACAGAGCGACCGGGTGCTCCTGCTGGACCAGTGAACAGAAGTAAACAAGGGACGAATCCACATCCGCCATACCGGGCAGGTCTTTGGCGATTACGGCATTGTGCAGGTACTGAAAAAGGGTATCGCTGGCGCACAGCAGCCGGTGGTGTCGGGTGTGCAGTACCGCAGAGACCTTTTGGGCCCAGGGGTCATCGGCATCGGGCTGATAGGCGGTAGGGTGAAAGTAGGTATCGTTCCCCACAAAATCAAAGGAGTACGTGGTCAGCTCTTCGCCCTTTTGGCGGCAGTTCCGGGCAGCCAGGGCCGTCACCACACTGGAATCCAGGCCGCCGGACAAAAAGGTACACAGGGGAACATCGCTCTGCAGCTGCCGGTCGATGGTATCCTCCAAAAGCGCGCGCAGTTTTTCCACAACGGTCTCGTAACTGTCCTCGCACGGGTGACAGGGCAGGGTGTAATAGGGGAAGGTGTGCAGTCCATCCCGGTTAAATACGGCGCAGTGCCCGGGCAGCAGCTCGTGGATCCGGTCGAATACACCGCAGCCCGGTGTGCGGGCCGGGCCCAGGCCCCAGATTTCACACAGCCCTTCCTTTTTCAGTACGGGATTGATCCCCGGGTATTCAAACAGGGCCTTGATCTCACTGCCATAAACCAGCCGGTCATGGCTGAACGCATAGAACAGTGGTTTTACCCCGAAGCGGTCCCGGCAGAGGAATACCTGTTTTTTCCGGGTGTCATCGATGACGAAAGCGTAGATGCCGTTGAGCATCCGGGCACATTCTTCCCCAAAATGCAGGTAGCACTGCAGGACAACCTCGGTATCACAGTGCGTGTAAAACTGTGTCCCCAGGCTTTGCAGCATACTCCGCAGTTCGGGGGCGTTGTAGACCTCACCGTTATAGATTATGGTGACCTCGCCCTCCTCCCCGGGCTGTGTCATCGGCTGTGCGCCATGTAAGGGATCCATAATCGCCAGGCGCGCGTGGGCCATGGCGGACTGGGCGGAAACATGGCATCCGAAATCATCGGGGCCGCGGTGCAGCAGGGTTTTCCCCATGCGCCGGGCCAAAGCCCCCCACAGAGCGCTTTCCGGAAGCAGAGAAGTCGTCAGATCACTGAATCCGGCAATTCCACACATAAAAAAGTCCCCCTTTCTGTCATTCAAAGCGGCTTGCAAAAAAATGCCTACCGTATTGTATGCGGAAAAGGGGAAAGGTTGCGAAACATCATTTTTTGTTCTCTTTTTTAGGGAGTTCTTCTCCGGCTCTCTCTTTTTGCAGCTCACAGATAATCCGTTCGGCCGCGGCCCGGCGGGCATTGGCTTCGATCGCCAGCGTCAGCGCCAGATGGCGCAGAGCATCCTCCCCCTCCGGCAGGGTTTCCTCCACCTGAGCGCACACTTCCTGCAGGGCGGTGGTCTGTACATCGAAGAATTTTTTATAGACGCTGTGCAGATTGCTCTCCTCAATCAGCGGCTTTAACAGGGCCGAGATATCCTGAATGGACAGGACCTGCTTGAGCATACAGATCATCATCAGAGCGGCGATGTGCCGCCGGGAATATTTCTTTTTCTCCGGGCGGTCCAGAAGACCGTCCTTTACATAATTGTTGATCATGCTGGAGGTCAGCAGCCGCGTTTCCTCGCTGCGTTCAAACAGGGAGAGCATGCTCTGCATATAGGTGATGACCTGGTCCATATACAGATAAATTTCCGGCATCCGCTCCCATTCCACAGGGCGCAGTTCCTTGCCCCGCTGGGCCCAGTTTTCAATGCGGGATTCGGCTCCGCTTTTTGAATCGGGAAGTTTCATTTGATTTCCTCCTTGCCCAGGGAAACGGCACCGCTTTCTTTTTCCTTTAAATCCCGCAGGTAACGGCTGGGCGGTACCCCTTTGATCTTTTTAAACACCCGGGAAAAATACAGCTGATCGGAAAATCCGGTGGAAAAGGCGGCTTCTCCAACAGAGAGGTTGTGGCAGCGCAGAAGGGTGGCCGCTTTGTTAATGCGGTACCGTGTCAGATATTCATTCGGGGGCATCGAGATATGCTGCATAAACAGCCGGTACAGATGGCTGCGACTGATCCCGGCAAAGCCGGCGATATCGTCGATATCAATATCGCGGGAGTAGTTGTGGTCGATAAACTGAATGGATTTTTTCACATACTCATACCCGCTTTTGTGAACCGAGATATTGCTGCCGAACTGCTCCATCATTTCCGCCAGAAATTCGAACAGAGCGGCGGTCATACGGGTTTCGTCGCAGGGGCGGGGACCGCTGCGGTCCACAATTTCGGTCAACAGATGGGCAAAGCGGTCATCCTGGTCAAAATGGAAAATCGGCTCTTCTTTGGAAACACCGGTCAGGCTGACCAGCCGGTCCGCATCGGCCCCGTTAAATCCCACCCAGCAGTAGGACCAGGGATCATCCTCATCCGCGCGGTAGCTCACCGTCTGGGAGGGGACAATCAAAAAACCGTCCCCCTTTTGCAGCGGGTATTCCGTTTTTCCGTCGCAGAACACACCCTTTCCATTTAAGATGTAATGGAACAGGTAGTGGTCGCGGATCGCCGGACCCCAGCTGTAACCGGGCTGACAGTGTTCGCAGCCGCAGTTGTATACCGCCAGTCCCAGCGAATCATGCTGAGGGATTTTCAGCGAGAGCTTTGGGCTGGCAAAATCTTTTCCAGATTTTGTTTCCATACATCCGTTTCTCCTTCCTTGGAAAGAAGGCAGGAAAACCCGCCATTCTTTTCGATACATTCTCATTATAATGCAACAAAAATACATATGCAAGAGTTTCGGTGGGAAATTTTGCCCGTTTTCGTTTTTTGTGCAAAAAAGAAGAGAAAGAAGAGAGAAAATGGACAGAAAAAGAGAAGAAGGAAAGAAAATTCATTTTCGGATCAAAGTTTCTTTAAAAAGTGATTGAAATTGGACGGGTTATCGTTTATAATAAAACACAAATGTTCTTTTGGTTTATGGGAGTATACGTTTTTTCGTGTGGTCCCAAAATGAGATTCTTTCAGAATGGGGGACGACCTTTTTATGGGCAACATGGAGATTGCTCTTGTCGTGCTTTTGTCCGGTTTGGTCATCGTTTTTGCGGTGCTGTTCCTGCTGATCGGCATTGTAAAGGGATATGGGATGATCGTTCTGACTGTAACAGGCAAGAGAGAGGCGAAGAGGAAAGAGAAGGCGGAAAGAGCGAAGGCCGCTGCCAAGGCAGCACAGAAAGAGCCCGCTTCGAAGCCTGAAGCACCGGCGGCTGTTCCGGCTCCGGCGGCAGAGGTTGCGCAGGATGGTATTCCGGGCGATGTAATCGCCGCGATTGCGGCCGCCGTCGACTTTATGTATGGCACTGGTACGCATGTTGTAGCTGGTGTGAAAAGGATTTCTCCGAATCGTTCGGCGTGGGCCAGCGCCGGCATGATCGAGAGCACCCGTCCTTTCTAAATAATAACTCCGGTATCGCAAAATCCGTACAAATTATGTTTTATGAAAGGAATGAATGCAAGTGGAAATCCTGAATGAATTGTGGAATTCTCTCGTTACGATTTTTACCACCTCTGGTTTTGCCACGGCTACATGGGAAAACTATGTGATGATTCTGATTGCCTGCGTCCTGTTCTACCTGGCAATCAAAAAGCAGTTTGAACCGCTGCTGCTGCTGCCCATCGCTTTTGGTATGCTGCTGGTTAACCTGTATCCCGGCATTATGGCACAGCCCTCGACCGAGATGATCTCGATTGCGGACTATATGGCAGCCCACGACGGTGCAATGAACAGCACCTATGCCATTACTGTGCTGGATGGTGTACAGTACTACAATGTTCCCACGACGGGCGGCCTGTTCTGGTATCTGTATCAGGGCGTTAAGTTGGGCATTTATCCCCCTCTGATTTTCCTGGGTGTCGGTGCCATGACCGATTTTGGCCCGCTGATTGCGAACCCGAAGAGCTTTATTCTGGGTGCTGCGGCGCAGCTGGGTATCTTTATCACCTTTATCGGCGCTATCCTGCTGGGCTTCACCACGGCACAGGCCGGTTCGATTGGTATCATCGGCGGCGCCGATGGCCCCACGGCGATTTTTGTAACCTCCAAGCTGGCGCCTGAACTGCTCGGGCCGATTGCCGTGGCCGCTTATTCCTACATGGCGCTGGTTCCCATTATCCAGCCCCCGATTATGAAGCTGTTGACCACCAAGAAAGAGCGCATGATTGTGATGACGCAGCTGCGCCCGGTTTCTAAGCTGGAAAAGATTATTTTCCCGATCATTGTCACCATTGTGATTTCCCTGCTGCTGCCCGATGCGGCCACGCTGGTGGGTATGCTGATGCTGGGCAACCTGATGAAGGAATCCGGCGTGGTTGACCGTATTGCCAAGACGGCGCAGAACGAGCTGATGAATATCATCACGATCTTCCTGGGCACCACGGTGGGCGCAACGGCCACCGGTACGGTGTTCCTGTCCGGCCAGACGCTGGGAATCATCGTCCTGGGTCTGTTCGCATTCTGCTGCGGCACGGCGGGCGGTGTCCTGATGGCCAAGCTGATGTGCAAGCTCTCCGGCGGCAAGATCAATCCGCTGATTGGTTCGGCCGGTGTATCGGCCGTTCCCATGGCGGCCCGTGTGTCTCAGAAAGTGGGCCAGGCGGAAAACCCGGCGAACTTCCTGTTGATGCACGCTATGGGCCCGAACGTGGCCGGCGTTATTGGCTCGGCTGTGGCGGCCGGTGTGTTGATCAGCATTCTGGCCTAAAGAATTTTTTGAAGCGAAAGGCTTTCTCCTTTTTGGAGAAGGCCTTTTCTTTTTTGGAATAACGGGATTCCCTGCTTATTTTTCGGATCCATTGGGAGAGACCTTTCCGGTATGAGCGCCGGGATGTGGATGGATACAGATTGACGAAAAGAGGAACGCAGGCAAAATTTTTGCAAAAAAAGGGCGGCTTTTCCCACAAAGCGCGGCGGTTTTGTTATAATAACCATAGAGAAGAAAAGGGGGACAGGGAGTATGGCACGAATTTGCATTGTGGAGGATGATCTGCATATTGCGCAGATGATCGAAGCCACGCTGACCATGATGAACTACGACTGTGTGCGCTGTGAGGATGGAAAACAAGCGGTCGAGACGATTCTCAATAACCGGTTTGACCTGATCCTGTTGGATATCATGCTGCCGGAACTGGATGGATTTGGCGTTCTGGAAAAAATCCGCAGCCGCGAAATTCCGGTCATTTTCCTGACGGCAATGGGAAGCGTCAGCGATAAGGTGCGGGGACTGCGCCTGGGGGCGGAGGACTACATTGTAAAACCGTTTGAGGCGATGGAGCTGCTGGCCCGCATTGAGGTGGTGCTGCGGCGTTTTCATACTGACGAATCTTCAATCCTGCAGTATGAGGAGATTCAGGTGGATATTCAGCGCCACACGGTGACCAAAGATGGGGAGGAAGTAACCCTCACCCCCAAGCAGTTTGATGTGTTGGTTTTTCTGATGAAGCATGTGGATCTGGCGGTCAGCCGGGATCAGCTTCTGTCGGCGGTATGGGGCTATGAATTTGAAGGGGAAAGCCGTACCGTGGATATCCATGTGCAGCAGGTCCGCAAGAAGATGGGCCTGCAGGGGCGGCTGGTTACGATTTCAAAATTGGGATACCGGTTGGAAAGCAGGAACAACCGATGAAGCTGTGGCAGAAAGTTTTTCTCTGTACGCTGGCACTGGTGATGCTGGCGGTGGATATTGCCTCTTCCGTGATCCTGCAGCAGAGCATTGCCGCGACGATTTCGTCGGAGGAGCAGGCCGCCGTGCGGGAAAATACGCTTTTGTGCGTGAACATCTCCAATAATGTCGCCTATAAACAGCTGCGGGAAGACCGGATCCAGCTGAACCGCGAGCAGATCAATGAAGTGGTGGATGAACTGGTTCGATCCCAGAGCACCAGCGGGACAGATTTGTATGTCTATTTGGGGGAGGAACTGGTTTCGAATAACGGACAGACGGACGCTCTGCGCCTGCTGCCGGAGGACTATCGGCCGCAGGTAGAGGAGAGCTCGGGCTGTCTGACGGTAACGGTCGAATCAGAGACGGGAAACCACTTTCTTTTTGCGGGCTCCGCGCTCCGGCTGGGGAATTCTCAGTATTGTCTGTATACCTGTAAGGATATGACCGAGGTATACAACCGATTTGATGAACAGTGGAATTTTGTGAAAATTATCAGCCTGATCTGCTCGGTCATCACCGCGGTACTTTTGCTGGGGATTGTCTATTTCCTGTTGGCGCCTCTGGATCGTGTAAATCGTATGCTGCGGAAAATGGCAGAGGGCGACTATTCTCTGCGCCTTTCGGAAAAAGGCTCGACAGAACTGCGGGAGTTGTCCGGAAATATCAATCTGATGGCGGCCTCCGTGGAGGAGAATGTGAATGAAATCCAGCAGATTGCCGATGGACGGAAGATGTTTATTGATTCACTGGCGCATGAGATGAAAACCCCGCTCACTTCGATTCTGGGGTTTGCCGATATTCTGCGGATTAAGCGGGAAGTAACACCCGAGCAGCGCCAGGAATACGCCGGAATTATCGTGGAGGAAGCCCGGCGTCTGCGTGGGTTATCCGGAAAGCTGATGGAGCTGGCTGTCATGCACCACACGGCCATGGATATTGAGGAATTGCCGGTGGCAGGTTTCTTTGAGGAAATCCATCTGGCGGTTACTCCGGTTTTGGAAAAAAGAGGGCAGAAGCTGCAGATTTTCTGTGGGCAGGAAGTGGTGCAGGGGGACAAAGAACTGCTGAAATCCCTGTTTTTTAATCTGATTGATAATGCGGCCAAGGCCTCACCGGAGGAATCGGAGATTACGCTTTCTGCCCGGCTGACCAGAGAGAAGGACGGCGAGTGGATTTGCTGTACCGTGGAGGACCACGGGATCGGGATGAGTGAAGAAGCTGTGCGCCGGGCGACCGAGCCCTTCTATATGGAGGATAAGTCACGTTCCCGTAAAAAAGGGGGAGCCGGGCTTGGACTGGCCCTGTGCAGTGAGATTTTGCAGGTGCACGGAGGAAAGCTGTCGATTATCAGTCAAAAAGGAGAGGGAACGAAGGTTCATGTTTTCCTGCCAAAGGAGGGAATTCCCCATGAAACACAGGCATCTGGCTGAGCGGCCGCGGGCACAGGAACAACAGAATATCTGGAAAAACGGGCTGGTGGTCCTGCTGACCCTGGCGATCCTTCTGGGGGGATGGTTTGGACTGGATCTGCTGCGCAATGATATGGGAGCTTCCATTGGGACCGTTCATACCTATGAAAAAACAGCCGCGGCTGGGGATATCATTGAAAATGAGGGGAATCAGCTGAATCTGTTTCCGTTTAATCAGTTCCGGGAGGAAGACCGTGCTCTCTACGGGGAATATGAACAGCAAAATGACAGCGCCATACTGTCATTGAAAAATGTCTGCAGTTTTCTGGAAAATTTGTTTATGAAAATGGAAGAGGCCTCGTATTATCTGGTAGAGGCAGATTGGAATCAGTATCTCTTTTTCGATACGCTTTCAGGCGTGATTTATGCGCAGGATATGCCGGTGAAAGTGTATGATTATGGAGCAAATGAGGAAGTGGAAGGAAAGCTGAGCATTGCACTGAGCAACAGTCTGGATTACGTGTACTTCTACCATTTCTGCAGGGATACTGATCAGGTTCTGTCGGCACAAAGTGTGGTGGCAGGAACGGAGAAACTGCAGGAAACAAACAAAAAATCCCAGGATGTGATTACCGCCTGCGGCGAAGCCCTCGCCTCGTCAGAATTTTATGTCAGGCAGGAGGATCTGATCATTCAAAACGAAAATGATGGGGACGATTCGCAGGAAGCCGAGGCGGAGAAGCCGGATTATGCGGCTATCCGTGCTTTTATGTTCTATCGTGGGATTTCGTCGGAAGTCCCCTTCCAGCGCTTTTTATATGCGTTGGGGACAGCGGAAATCGACGAAGAAGGGCAAAATATTCTGGGACAGCGATTTCCGGTGGCCTACGATCAACTGTGCGGTATGTGCTACTGGTATGTGAACGACTATACTACTATGACTGCGGGGAATGAAATTCTGATGGTTTATGCCGACGGCAGTTTTCTGCTGTTTTACGATCCTGTGCAGGAGCGTTTTACGGGATTCGGAGTCCGGTAAAAAATTTGCTTTTTCTTTGGTTGATTTTACGAGATTTTTCCCTTTTTATGCAGACTTTTTGTGACCGGTTCGTTTATGCTTTCTGTGGAAGGCAGGCGAAACGGAATGCGAAAACGGCGGAGAAAAAAAGTAAACCGGGGAAAAGTTCTTTTCCTTTTGTTTGCAGGATTGGCTTCTGGTTTATGGTTGCTGGAAACAATGAAGAATATGCCTCCTGTTTTGGAGCTGGGCGCAGAGGCTTTGGATGCGGCCAATTTTCTGCAGACAGGAGAGAAAGAAACCGGAGGGTACTATATGCAGGATACCCGAGGCGGCCTTTCCGGGCAGGTGCCCTATATCAATCAACTGGTGGACTATCCCACCGGCTGCGAGAGTGTCAGTGCCGTGATGCTGCTGCAGGCGTGGGGTGTGGATATCACAGTTGAATCCTTTATTGATGAATACCTTCCTCTCGGCCCTGTCCCAGAGGAAGGGGCGGATGGCCGGATTTATGGGGGAGACCCCTCGGTGGTTTTTCTCGGCTCTCCCTATGACGGGGATGCCTATGGCTGTTATCGGCCGGTCATTCAGAAAGCGATGGAAAAAGTGCTGCAGGACCGGGGCTGTTCCCTCACGGTGCAGGCGCCGCAGGTTTCCTCGCTGTCGCAGGTATGCGATCTCACCCTGGAAAAAGGGATCCCGGCGGTGATCTGGGTGACCAGCGGAATGCGCGATTGCTTCCAGGGCCAAACCTGGATTCTCCCTGATGGGAGTGAATTTACCTGGACTGCCCCGGAGCACTGTGTGGTGCTGGTAGGGGAGGACGAAAAATACTACTATGTGCATGACCCCCAGGTGGGGGCGGATGTTCCTTATAGGAAAGAGGATTGCGAAAGGGCGTTTGAGGCTTTGTCCTGCCAGGTGTTGTATCTGGAAGTACAGTGAAGCCGGGTACGCCAGATTTTGGAGGAGGGGGAGAGAAATGCGTCGGAATTTGTTTGCAGGCTTTTGGTATCTTTTTGTCCTTTGCCTGATTTTGACCGGCTGCTCTGGGCAGCCGCCGGTTTCTTCCCAGGATCTGATTTCTTCCCAGGACTCGGTTTCCTCTGACGCACCTGTTTCCCATTCTCCGGAGGACCGGGATTATACGGTATCCGTTGAGAAAGCGTTTTCTCCGCCCGATACCCATACGGAGGTTCTGGAGGTGCCTTCAAAGGCCCAGTATGCTTACCCGCCGGATTTTAAGGAGCAGATGCGCATTTCGGACAGTGTGATAAGGGGAGAGGTGATGGATATAACGTTTACCTGCTTTCAGGGGATCGCCTGGATCAAGGCGGATATCCGGGTTACCGGCTCTCTAAAGGGATCCTTTGCCGAAAATGACAGGGTTTCCGTGTTTATGCTGGGTGGCTATATTCCGCTGCAGGAGCACATCGCATATGATGATGATGCTTTTCGGTTTCACGATATGACCGAGGAGCAAATTGAAAAAACGGTTTTAAAGGAAACGGTGGACGGAGAGGACTTTCTATCCATAGGGCAGGATTTGATCCTGTGCATCGTGCCGACAATCGATGGCAGCCCTCTGCCGGAGGGAGCTTACGAGCGGATCTCCCCGGCCGGGCAACTGACAGCCGAGGAAAATGGCCGCTTTGTTCAGAGAATCTGGGACGAAGGAACCGTAATAAGAAAAAGCTATTCCTATGAGGAAATCGAGGAATGGATCCAGTAAAAAACGTGTCCCGCTTATCATCAAACGAGATAAGCGGGACACATTTTTTTATATTCCGTTTTGCTGGCCTATCCATGGACGGCGGCCGGCCTTTTGCGGCCTGTTTCCTTTGCTCGCAGCAGCTGCTGCTCCATATACAGCTCCACCGGGAAATCCTCCACCTGCGTATCCTTTCGCAGATACAGCGGATGATGGGGGTGCCCCGCTTTGGAAACGGCCCCGGCCTTCACCCACCGGGCCTGATACCGGCGGCCGATTTCGGCCATGTCCTGTACGCAGGAGAATAAGTAGGGGCGCTTTTCGATCACAGCTCCCCAGGCGGCCCAAATGGTCGGCCGGAAGGGAGGGGCATACCGGGACAGCAGGTAGGAAAAGGCCCGCATATTCTCCCGGTGCAGCATCTCATTGCGCATCGTATCCATATCATCAGGGCGGGTGGCCCGCTGGGCATAGACATTGAACATCAGAAAGCTGTCATAGCCGTTAAACTGCGCAATGCGCTGTACGGATTTCAGGGTGTTGTCCAGGTTTCCGGGAACGGCAGTCGAGGGGTTTACCCCGATACAGATCAGGGGATTCTGCCCCCGGGTGCCCAGAATGTACCGGTATTCCTCATAATGGTCGGGAATATACAGCCAGGCCTCCCGGTCATAGTCCGGATCCTCCCGCCCCTGCGCCTGCAGGCGGGCCTCTTCAAAGGAAAGAATGGAGAGCAGGCTGGTCTCACTTTTGGGAATATGCATGAAAACTCTCCTTTCAGGAACGGCTCTTATCCAGGGTTTTGATCTCCCGGGAGAAGAAGAGAACTGCCATCGTCAACAGGGCCATGAGTATATTGATCCAGAAGGGCAGCGACCGATCCAGGGAGGAGAGAAAACCGAGGAGATAGCTGATCGGCGAGGAAAGGGCAATGGTCACCATAGTCAGGACGGCCGTGACCCGGGCCCGCTCCTTCGGATCGGTAAATTCGGCAGCCAGGGCGCTTTTGCGCGGAGCGATCAGCGCCAGGGATACGGCATAGAAAAAATAGAAGACGAATAAAAGCCACAGCCCCCAGCCGCTGCCGGCCAACAAAAGCCCGTTGGAGAACAGAAACAGCCCAAAGCCCGCCAGCATTATCGGCCGGTAGGGCAGTTTTCCCAGCTTTCCCTGTACCGTCAGCATCAAAATCAGGATGGTGCCCGCCTGGATACACGAGAAAACCGACAGCATATTCTCCTGGATGGGCTGGCTCTCGGTCACATACAGCGGCAGAAATGTGTTCATCACCGTGTTGGTGACCTGAAAAGAGAACAGAATGAAAAAGGCCAGCAGCATCCGGTGGGAACCGAGGATTTTGCGCAGTACCCCGCCGTAACCGGCCAGCATGGCCCGAAAGGAGAGGCCCCGGGTCTCTTGGCGGCGGATAGCGCCCTGCCGGGTTTCCCGGGAGAGAATGTACAGCAAAATGGCCTTGAATGTCATAAAGACAAAAGCAAACAGGTACAGCCCGCGGACCACTAGATCGAACTCGTACTCCTCCATCAGAAAGTAAGAGATAGGGGAGAGGAAAACCGCCAGCTTTCCGCTGATTTCGATCCAGCTGTAGGCATACACCAGCCCGCCCGGTTCGCAGTCCTCCACCAGCAGAGCCGTCCACGACAAAATGGAGACCTGCCAGATGGCATTGAAGGCAGAGGCCAGCAGGAACCAGATAAAATCGTGAGCAAAAAACCAGATCAGGCAGGGGATGGACCAACCGGCGAGCTCGGAGACAAAAGCCGTGATCCGGCGCCCCCATTTGTCGGTCAGAATCCCACCGATCAGGCAGAAGAACACCTGAAAAATCATGCTGACCGACAAAATCAGGCCGATTTGGGTGTCGCTGCAGCCGTTCCGGCTTAAAAACAGGGAGGCAAAGGGCGTTACCAGCGCATGGGGAATGGCCCAGAATGGCTCGCAGAGGATGCAGGCTTTGGGGTTCCCTCTGGTGTGATGAAGATAGTCAATCATGGGAAGGTGCTTCATAAGGGGACACTCCTTCGATAGGATCGGGAAAAGGGGAGATCAGAGCAGTTTTTCCCGGGAGATTTCCTGCCGGACCTGACAAACCCGGTCGGGAACATCCCGCAGTCCATTCTGCAGAAAATCGGAGAGAGGCAGCAGCACGGCGCCGGCCGCTTCCATATCCCGCAGGTTGGCGCACTGGATTTCCCCGGTCTGGGAAGAACAGCACTCGGGAAGAATGACGGTATTGTAGTCGAGGGAAAGCGCATCGTAACAGGTGGTGCGGATGCAGTTGGGGGTAGTGGTGCCGGTAAGCAGGACCGTATCAATTCCCAGCCGCCGCAGAATCAGGTCCAGCGGTGTCGCAAAGAAGGCGGAAAAGCGGGGCTTTACCAGAATATAGTCCCCCTCCTGCGGCTGCAGTTCCGGGGGAAACTCCTCGGAGATCGGTCCATGGCTGCCGGGGGTCATGGCAGATCCCCCTTCTTTCCAGGAGGAATAGCGGGCAAACTCCACATCGCTCCCATTCGGCCGGTACTGCCGCTTGATGAAAAAAACGGGGATACCGATTTGCCGTGCCTTTTTGGCGGCGGCGGCACAATCGGGAAGGGTGGCGGCCGCCATTTGAATGCACTGGGCCGACATCGGGTTGAGAAAACCGTTTTGCATATCAATGATCAACAGGGCCGACCGCTCCGGCCGGCAGGGAGAAGAAGAAATCATGCCGTTTTACCTCGTTTTCATAAAACTTCTCTCATTATACCGTGAAGGGGGAAAAGCGGCAAGACCGATTCCCGCCTCCAGGGGCACAAAAAATCCTCTGCCGCATTGGCAGCGGCAGAGGACCGGTTTTATCAGGGGCGTTTTTTACAGGCGGCGCAGGTTCAGGCCGGAGACATCCTTGTGATGGCGGAAAACGTTCTGCACCAGTCCGTAGCCCAGATACAGACACATGGCGGAGGAACCGCCGCCGCTGAAGAAGGGAAGGGTAACACCCATCACCGGCAGCAGCGCCAGGCACATGCCGATGTTGAAAACCGTCTGTGAGGCAATCAGCCCGAAAAAACCGGCGCAGATGCAGCGCCCCAGTATATCCTTGCTTTTTAAAGAGACGTGCAGAACCCGTACCATCAGGAAGAAGAGCAGTGCCAGAATGAGCAGGCAGCCCACAAAGCCCAATTCTTCTCCCGCAACGGAGAAGATAAAGTCGCTCTGCTGGAAGGTCACGCTGTTATTCTCTACCCGGGGCCCCTGGAAAAGGCCGCGGCCCCAAAACTGGCCGGAGCCAATGGAAATACGCGCCTGGTACTGCTGATACCCATCTCCCCGCGAGACAACCGGGTCATCCAGATTGTAGACGGCGGTAAAACGGGCCTTCTGGTAATCACTCAGCACAAACTGCCACAAAATCGGGATGGCCACCACCGCGGCGAGGAACAGCCACAGAAAATACCGCTTACGGATACCGGCGGCCCAGCTCATGCACAGGAACATGAAGAAAAAGATGACAGCCGCCCCGTCATCCCCCTGCAGATGGCACAGCCCCATGGGAATCAGGGCATGGACAAACAGCAGAAGGACCATGGAAAAGCGGTCCTGCATCCCGCGGGAACAGAGGACATCCAGGTGCTTGGAGAAGGTGAGCATAAAGGCAATTTTGACCAGCTCGGAGGACTGAAAGGTTTTTCCGCCGATGCTGATCCAGGCTTTGGCATTTACGCCGCCCTCGTTGACAATCGAGATGCCGAAAACCATGGTGTACAGCATCAGAAAAATACTGAATCCGGCGACCAGATACCAGAAATTGCCCAGGGTGTGATAGTCAATCAGGGTTAAAAACCAGGCGCCCACAAAGCCGAGGACAATGGCAAACAGCTGGGTGGTAAAATAATTGGCAGTGGTTGCCCGGGAGACACTTTTCAGCAGAACAAGGCTGTATACGGACACGGCAGCGACCAGCGCAAACAAAAGATAGTCCACGTGACGCAGATACAGCCATACGCGGTTCAGAAATCGGGACATACATTCACCTCGCTACGGGAAACATACAAAAAGTTGCTCAATGGTATTTAGTATACCACATCCGGCGGACAGCATCAACGAAAACCCGCCCAAAAACCCCGCAAAGGTTTTGCAAAAACATGGCAAATAGTGAGAATTTGGGAAAAAAGGGGGATATACCTTTCTTCTTGTGAAAAAGGTATGGTATAATAAATCAAAATTGGATGCATGAGGTGATCAATTTTGTTGACGGATATTGAAATTGCACAG